>DAISWT010000310.1:0-3796 GCA_036826235.1 Acidobacteriota bacterium
CGATAACGCCGGCGTGTCGCCCGACGGTGTCCTGGGCGCCAGCATGTGCCACCCGCGTGCCTACGGCACCTTCCCGCGCGTCCTCGGCCGCTACGTGCGCGATGACCAGGTCCTGCGTCTCGAGGAGGCTGTCCGCAAGATGACCTCCCTCCCCTCGCAGAGACTCGGTTTGCGCGATCGGGGCCTGCTGCGCCCCGGCGCGTACGCCGACGTGACGGTCTTCGACCCAGGCAGGGTGATCGACCGCGCCACCTTCGACAACCCGCACCAGTATTCGGAAGGGATCGTCTACGTGTTCGTGAACGGGGCGCCGGTGGTCGATCAGGGGAAAATCACCGATCGGCTGCCGGGGCGGATCCTGCGCGGACCCGGATACCGGCCGGCCGCCACGACCGGTCGCTGAGGGTCAGCGCTCCCTGTACACCTCGCCGCCCTTCATGACAAACCGCACCCTGCGCAGGGCGGAGATGTCGGCCAGGGGGTTGCCGTCGACTGCGATGACGTCGGCCAGCTTCCCGGGCTCCACGGCGCCGATCCGATCCTGCCAACCGAGCAGCTCCGCGTCGACCAGCGTCGCCGCCTGGATCGCCTTGAGCGGCGGCATGCTGGCCTCCACCATCAGCTCGAGCTCGCGCGCCGCGCTGGCCGGAGGAAAGTCGCCCGCGTCGCTCCCCGAGGCGATCTTCAGCTTCATGCGCAGGGCGCGCTGGAACGTGTCGCGATGCCCGTCCACCACCTTCTTCCACGCGGGCGTGGGGTTCTCCTCCCAGGAGACGTGGTAGGCCGCCAGCGTCGGGCAGTAATAGACCCCCTTGTCGAGCATCATCTTGAGTGTGGCGTCGTCCAGGAACAGACCGTGCTCCACCGAGCGCACACCGGCCCGGATCGCGGCGCGCGCCGCGTCGTCTCCGTAGCAGTGCGCCGCCGCCGGGCGGTGCCGGCGGCCGGCCTCGTCCACCAGGGCGTCCATCTCCTCCTGCGTCATGGTGACGCGCAGATCGACGATCTCCCCAGTCGGCAGGAACTTCCGGTAGTCGCCGTAGAACTTGATCCAGTCGGCGCCGTGCTCGATCTGCTCGCGAACCGCCTTGCGGATCTCCCAAGGCCCGTCGGCGATCTGTACCCCCTTCGGGACGGTGACCTCGGGGGCGTACCCGAGAAGCGCGTAGTTCCCGGTGGTCGAGATGGCGCGCGTCGCCACCTGCATCCGGGGACCGGGGACGATCCCGTCGCCGATGGCGTCCCGCAGCTCCGCGTCCCCGAACAGCGCGCCCTCCGTCTCGAGGTCGCGGATCGTCGTGAAGCCGGCGAGCAGGAAGGTGCGCGCCGAGTTCGCCGCCTGCAGCGTGCGGCGCGGCAGCGACTGCTTCAGGAGCTGCACGTCGTAGTCGCCGGGCTGCAGGAAGGTGTGCGTGTGCGCGTCCACGAGACCCGGCAGGACGGTGTAGGCCGACAGATCGTAGAGCGTCGCCCCCTTCGGCGGCTTCGCCCCTGCGTCGAGCACCCGGTCGATCCGGTCGCCCTGGATGACCACCAGGGCGCCCTCCTTGAGAGAGCCGGTCCGGACGTCGAGCAGCCGCCCGCAGCGCAGGGCCGAGATCTTCTGCGGCGGCGCCGGCTGTCTTGATGACCCGCCAGCCTCGCTCGCCTGCCATTCGCCGTCCAGGAGGACTACGCATAGAAGGAGGGCCAGGACAGGGCACCTGAGCGCCGACCTTATGCGCCGGCCGCCCTGATCAGGCGGCGCGCCGCTGCGTCGTGACCAGAGCATAAGAAGACAGGCCGAAGAGGATAAAGATCGGAAGCACCAGACTCCAGGGATAGGGCGTGACCCACCAGGCGACGAGAGCGCCCGAGAATGCAGCGGGCGTCACAAGCCTCAGATGGGGTGACAGCGGCGCCACGCGATCCGCCATGCGGCTGTGTCGGTAGCCGTAAAGCGTATAGATCGTGAGGCCGAGAGCCAGCCAGCCAAGAAACCGCCACCAGGTGACCTCCGGGAGACCGCGCATGAGCCAGATACAGGAGGCAATACCGGCCAGGGCAAACTCAGTCTTGACCAACTCCGGAACGCTGCGCGATCGGAGCCATGCGGCGATCCCAACGACGGAGAAAGCGGTGCCGACGGCGGCGATCGCGAGCACAACGGCATGCTCGAGCCGAGTCCCCCAATCGCCCGCCGCGAACAGGAGCGGCGTCAAATACCAAAGGATCAGCAGCCAGACGGGCAAGAGCGGTATCCAGGGCGTCTTGAAAGGTCGACGACGGTGCGGATCGGTGTGCCTCAAGATCATGATGCCCATGCAGACCAGAACGAAGGCGAACAGCGTACCGATGTTGGTCAGCTCGATGATCTCGTCCAGAGAGGCGAACGCCGCGAAGACAGCGACGAAGACGCCGGTCCAGATTGTCGTGACGTGCGGAGTCCGGTACCGAGGGTGGACCGCTGCGAACACTTTCGGCAGGAGACCATCGCGCGACATCGAGAAGAAGATGCGTGGCTGTCCCAACTGAAACACCAGGAGGACCGCGGTCATCGCCACGACCGCCCCGAACGACACCACGCCGGCGACCCAGTTCAGGTGGATGAACTCCAGAGCCACCGGCAGAGGATCGGCAATCCCGAGTTGGGTCCACGGGATGATGCCGATCAGGACCGCGGCGACCGCGACGTAAATGATCGTGCAAATCAGAAGCGAGCCGATGATGCCGATCGGAATGTCGCGTTTCGGATTGCGCGTCTCTTCCGCCGCCGTCGAAACCGCATCGAAGCCGATGAACGAAAAGAAGATGATTGCCGCGCCGGCCTGAACGCCTGCCCAGCCGTTCGGCAAGAACGGATGGAAATGCTCCTTCTGGACGTAGTTGAAGCCGACCCACACGAACAAGATCAGGATGGCGATCTTGAGCGCGACCATGATGTTGTTCACGACGGCGCTCTCTTTCACGCCGATCACCAGCACCCAGGTGATGAGAGCCACGATCAGGACCGCAGGAAGGTTGAACATGATCGGCACACCGAGCACCTTGGGGGCCGCCGCCACGATGTCGGGGGAGTTCAGAGCCGTACGCAGATCGGTGACAAGCCACTTCGGGATCTGCCAATGTGGTGGGACGTTCTTCAGGAAGTTGTTTAGATGGGAAGCCCACGAGATGGCGACCGCGATGTTTCCGACGGCGTACTCGATAATCAGGTCCCAGCCGATGATCCAGGCGATCATCTCGCCGAGTGTCGAGTAGGCGTAGGTGTATGCACTGCCGGCGATCGGAATCATGGCCGCGAACTCGGCGTAGCAGAGCGCCGAGAAGATGCACGCCACGGCGGTGAGGATGAACGACAGGATGATCGCCGGGCCGGCGCCGGGGCGGTCGGCGTTGCCGGCGGTCGCAGTCCCTATCGCGGCGAAGATGCCCGTCCCGATGACCGCGCCGATTCCGAGCATGGTCAGATCGAACGCGGTCAGGGTGCGCTTCAGCGCGTGCCCGGCCGACGCCTCGGACTCGCGCGTGATCCGATCGACGCTCTTCGTCCGGAACAGGGCCCCGAGCTTCATCCCAGGAGCGCTCCGCGCTGTTGCTGTCGGTGGAATTCGAAAGGCCGCGAAAATATACGCGAGCCCTCAGCGAGGAGTCAACCGCACCGCGAGGCGGGGCAGGTAATCGGAGCGGGAGGCAGGCCGCGCCGGGTTGCGCCGATTTCGAGCCGCGCCACGGGGAGGAGACGGGCTGCGAAGACGCTGCGCGAGCGAGCGAGATGGGATGAAGTGGCTGGTCCCCGATGGGAACGGGGTGGCTA
>DAISWT010000311.1:0-3792 GCA_036826235.1 Acidobacteriota bacterium
CGTGACTCTTCCTCTACGGCGAAGTCGCAGGCCGGTCAAGGTGAATCGCCCGCAAAACACGCCCCGTCGGCTTTCTGACGCGCCGGCGATTCTCAGTCACCCAGTTGCGGAATCGAAATCTGCAGCCGGTCACCAACTTTCAGGCCCGCCGCCGCGACCGTGCCGGCGCGCACCTCGAGGACGTTCGCCGCCTTGCGCAGAGGCCCGTAGCTGGGACACGGGTCCGCCTTGCAGGGCGGCGTGTTGGCCTCGATGTGCACGATCGTGCGCTGCTCGTCCATCCAGATGATGTCGAGCGGCACCAGCGTGTTCTTCATCCAGAACGGGCGGAACGCGGGCTCCGGGAACACGAACACCATCCCCTCCCCATCACGCACCTCGCGGCGGAACATGTAGCCCCGCTCCCAGCGATCCGGCGTGTCGGCGATCTCGGCGGCGATCAGCCGCCCGTTCGGGAAACGCACTTCGGCGCGCCACGCGTCGCGCGCCTTGTCGGGCGTCCGGGCCGGGGCGCCCCCCCCGGCGTCTCCCCGCGATCCCGCGATGCAGGCGCCGGTCGCCGCGCACGCGGCCGCCACGGCGAGCAGCGCGGCGCACCCCAGGGTCATCAGAGGCTCCTTGTTCACAGCACCTCCACAACCGCGCAGGCGTTCAACTGTCCGGGAATGAATTCTGGATGAAGTTCGATGAATGACAAAATCGTACACGGTGCCGGCGACCCCGTCAAGCCTGCGCGCGACCTGGGAGCCTGTCCGGGTCCTGGGATATACTGAGCTTTCTCCGGCCGGCCGCACCGCGGCCGCCGTCCCCCGAACGGAGAGCGTGGTGATCCGCATCGGCATCAACGGACTGGGCCGCATCGGGCGCGGGTTTCTGCGTCTCGCTCTGGAGCGCGACGACCTCCGGGTCGTCGCCGTCAACGATCTCGCCGAACCGGCAATCCTGGCGCACCTCTTGTGCCACGATTCCCTGGCCGGACGCCTCGACGTCGAGGTGCGCGCCCAGGACGGCGCCCTGATCGCGGGCGGCCGCGCGATCCGCTGCACGCGCTCGCCGCAGCCGGCCGAGATCTCCTGGAGCGACGTCGATGTCGTGCTGGAGGCGACGGGCCGCTTCACCTCGCGGGCGGCGGCGTCGGGCCATCTGAAGGCGGGTGCGCGGCGGGTCGTCATCACCTCGCCGTCCGCCGACGCCGACCTGACCATCTGCTACGGGGTGAACCACGATCTGTACGACCCGGCGCGGCACCGCGTCCTGTCGAACGCCTCCTGCACGACCAACGCGACGGCCGCCGTTCTGGCACCGGCCGATCAGATCTTCGGCGTCGAGCGCGCGGCGATGACGACGGTGCACTGCACGACCAACGACCAGGTGCTCATGGACGCTCCGCACCGGGACCCGCGGCGGGCCCGGGCGGCGGGCCTGTCGATGATTCCGACCTCGACGACCGCCGCGGCCGCCATCGCCAGAGTCATGCCCGGTCTCGCCGGCAAGGTCCGCTGTCTCGCGGTGCGCGTGCCGACGGCCGCGGTGTCCCTGATCGATCTGAGCATCGTGCTGCGGCGCTCCGCGGGTCTGGAGGAGGTCCGCGACGCCTTCCGCGACGCCGCCCTGGGCCGTCTGCGCGGCGTCCTCGGCTACGCCGAAGACGAACTGGTGTCGATCGACTACCTGGGCGACACCCGCTCCGCGGTGATCGACGCGCCGCTCCTGGCCCTCGACGGGGGAACGTTCCTGAAGGTGTTCGCCTGGTACGATAACGAGAGGGGCTACGTGCACCGCCTGGCCGACCTGTTGCGCCACATGCAGGGCTCGGAGCCTCCCGGGCGACTTTCCCCATGAAGGCCCGCAAGATGTCCGTGCGCGACCTGGACGTCCGCGCCAAGTCGGTCTTCGTGCGGGTCGATTTCAACGTGCCTCTGAAGAACGGCGCCGTGGCGGACGACGCGCGCGTGCGCGCCTCGCTGCCGACGCTGCGGCTGATCCTCGAGCGCGGGGGCCGCCCGGTGATCGCCTCGCACCTCGGGCGGCCCAAGGGCAAGGCGGTGGCGGAGATGAGCCTGCGGCCGCTGGCGGCGCACCTGGCAGGGCTCCTGGGGACGAGGGTCCACATGGCCGCCGACTGCGTCGGGGAGGCGATCGAGGCGCAGGCGCGCGCGCTCGGCGCTGGCGAGGCGCTGCTTCTCGAGAACTTGCGTTTCCACCCGGAGGAGGAGCAGAACGACGCCGTGTTCTCGCGGCGGCTCGCCCGGGCCGCCGACCTGTACGTGAACGATGCCTTCGGGACCGCCCACCGGGCGCACGCCTCGGTCGTGGGGATCACGCGCCACCTGCCGACGCCCGCCGCCGGCCTCCTGATGGAGGGCGAGATCGCGGCGCTCACGCAACTCGCGGACCATCCCGACAAGCCCTACGTCGCGGTCCTGGGCGGCGCCAAGGTGTCGGACAAGATCGATCTCATTTTGAAGCTCATCGACAAAGTCGAGGCGATCCTGATCGGCGGGGCCATGGCCTACACCTTCATGAAGGCGCGTGGCGTGGCGGTGGGATCGTCGCGCGTCGAGGACGACCGGATCGACCACGCCGTCGCGATCATGACGCGCGCCCTGAACTCGGGGGTGCGGATCCGGCTGCCGCTCGATCACGTCGTGGCCCGCTCCCCCGACACGGGCCGGGACTCGGAGACCACCCCCGGCCCGCGCATCGAGGACGGTTTCGTCGGTCTGGACGTGGGTCCGAAGACGCGTGCGGCCTACGCCAACGAGATCGCGGGAGCGCGCACCGTCTTCTGGAACGGGCCGCTCGGGCTGTGCGAGGTGCCGCCCTACGACGCGGGGACGAGCGCCATGGCCCACGCCATCGCGCTGACCGACGCCTTCAGCGTCGTGGGCGGCGGCGATTCCATCGCCGCCGTCAACCGGCTCGGCCTCGCCGGCCGGTTCTCGCACCTGTCGACCGGCGGCGGTGCCTCGCTGGAATTCCTGTCGGGCGTCGATCTCCCCGGCGTCCTGGCTCTCGCCGACGCGCCGGGCGGGGCGCGCGCCGACTCGACGGGGTGAGCGGAGCGATGAGACGGCTCGTCATCGGCAACTGGAAGATGAATCGGACGGTGCCCGAGGCGGTGGCGTTCGTGGGCTCGCTCCTCGCCCGGCTGTCCCCCGCCTCCGACCGCGAGATCGCCATCGCCCCGCCGTTCACGACACTGGCCGAGGTGGCGCCGCTCCTGAAGGGAAGCGCGGTCCTGCTTGCCGCCCAGGATCTGTTCTGGCAGGACGAGGGACCCTACACCGGGGAGATCTCGGGGGTCATGCTGCAGGACGTGGGGGTGAGCTACGTCCTGGTGGCGCACTCCGAGAGACGCCGCCACCTGGAGGAGACCGATCGGATCGCGGGGCTCAAGGTGCGCGCCGCGCTGCGCACCGGGCTGAAGCCGATCCTGTGCGTCGGCGAGGACGAGGTGGAGCGCGCCTCTGGTCGCGCCTCCACCGTGGTGCGGGCTCAGGTTGCCCGCGGCCTCGAGGGCAGCGTCCCGGGAGAGGCGCCTCGTCTGCAGGTCGCCTACGAGCCGGTCTGGGCGATCGGCACCGGCCGCGCCGCCTCCCCCGCCCAGGCCGCTGAGATGCACGACCTGATCCGCCAGGAGCTGCGGGCCGTGCTCAAGGACTCCGCCCCTGGCGTGAGGGTCCTCTACGGCGGGAGCGTCACGCCCGACAACGTGGACGAGCTCATGCGCGCGCCGGGCATCGATGGCCTGCTCGTCGGGGGGGCCTCGCTGCACGCCGAGCAGTTCGC
>DAISWT010000312.1:0-1469 GCA_036826235.1 Acidobacteriota bacterium
CGACCGACTTGCGCCGGCCATCCCGCAGCAGCAGGTCCTCCGTGGCGCGGGCGCTGCCTCGGAAGCGGGCGTGCAGGATTGGGCAGCGATCCTCGCACGGGCGCACGCCCCCCGGCCCCTGCGGGTTCAGGACGTCCCCGCAGAAGCGGCCGACGGCCTCCTCGGGCCGGAGACCCAGGAGCACCGCCGCCTGGGGGTTGAGATACCGGATGCGCCTCTGGCGATCGACGGAGAAGACGCCCTCGACGATGCCGGTGAGGACGGCCTCCGCCTCCGCCTGTCGCTGGCGCAGCTCGGCGGTGAGGTGCAGAAGGCGGGCCCGCATCTCTTCCATGGCCGCCGCCAGTGTGCCGATCTCGGCGCCGGGCGTGCGTGGGATCGGCGTTGCCAGGTCGCCCTGACCGATGCGCGCCGAGGCCTCGGTGAGCGCCTCGAGCGGCCGCACCAGCCGCCGGCCGAACACCACGCTGAAGACGGCCGCCAGCCCGCCCACGCCGAGGGCGACCAGGAGAAGCGATCGAACGAGCTGTCTCTGGGAGGCGTCCAGCCCGGAGGTCGGCAGACCGGTCTCGATCAGACCGACCACCTCGCCGGCCGGCGCGCGCAGCGGCACGATCGCGACATAGAGGCCCGCCTCATCGAGACGCTCGGCCACGGGCGCGCCCGCGTCCAGGACCTGGCCGCGCAGGTTCGCCTGGGGCACGTCGCGGTAGGCCTCCTGCCGATCGAGGAGCGCGACGGGAAGGCCGGTCCCTCTGCCGATGTCGCGCGCGAACTCCTCGTCCAGCGCGATCGCCGCGATCACCGCGGCGCGGGGAACCCCCGGCACCGCCGACCGCGCCCCCAGGATGAGCGGACCGCCCGCAGAGGGTCGCAGCATGAAGCGGTCGCCCGCGCCGCGCCCCTGCCGCTGGACGTCGGCCCACGGAAGCCGGCCGGCGCGCGCGAACAGGCCGCCCTCGAAGACCACCGCGCATCCCGACAGCCTGCCGGTCGCGGCGAACTGCTCGAGGAAGGCCTGCACGGCCGGAGCGTCGCGCGCCAGCAGGAAGCGCGCCAGGTCCGGGCGCTCGCCGAGCAGATGGGCCGAGGTCGTCAGGTCGTCGCCGGCGGACGCGACGGCGCGCGCGGCGATCGAGCCCGCCAGGCTGACGCGGGCCAGCTCCTGCTCGTCGGTGAAGCGCTGCAGGAGCCCGCCGGCGGCCACGGCCACGCACACCACCGCCGCGGCAACCAGGCCGACGTTCATGCCGGTCAGGAGAGTGCCGAGACTCAGGCGGCGCATCGTTCCTTATTATAGGAGGTCACCCGATGCGCCGTCCGGAGCGCCACTCCACCACCCCTTTAGCGACCAGCGTCGCCAGCGCCAGAAGCGTCAGCAGCGATGCCACCGCGAAGGAGGCCGCGAACTGATACTCGTTGTACAGGATCTCGACGTGCAGCGGCACCGTCGTGGTCAGCCCGCGGAT
>DAISWT010000312.1:1569-3775 GCA_036826235.1 Acidobacteriota bacterium
ACTCGTTGTACAGGATCTCGACGTGCAGCGGCACCGTCGTGGTCAGCCCGCGGATGTGTCCGGAGACCACCGACACGGCTCCGAACTCTCCCGTCGCACGCGCCGCGCACAGGACGATTCCGTAGATCAGCCCCCATTTGATCTTCGGCAGACTGACGTGGAAGAACGTCTGCCACCCCGAGGCCCCCAGCGTCAGCGCGGCCTCTTCCTCGTCGCTCCCCTGCGCCCGCATCAGCGGGATCAGCTCGCGGGCCACCAGGGGGAAGGTCACGAAAATCGTCGCCAGGACCAGCCCCGGCAGGGCGAAGATGATCCGGATGTCGTGCCTCTGCAGCCACGGGCCCACCAGACCGTGCGCGCCGAACAGCAGGACGAAGACCATCCCCGAGATGACGGGCGACACGCTGAACGGCAGGTCGATGAGCGTCACCAGAAGATTTCTGCCGCGGAACTCGAAGCGCGCGATCGCCCAGGAGGCGGCCAGGCCGAACAGGACATTGAGGGGCACGGCGACCCCGGTCACGATCAGCGTCAGCCGGATCGCCGCCAGCGCCATCGGATCGGTCACCGCGGCGACATAGCCCCCGAGCCCCTTGCGCAGCGCCTCCGTGAACACCACCACCAGCGGCAGGAACAGGAAGAGGATCAGGAACATCAGGGCGGTCCCGATCAGGCACCAGCGCAGCAGGCGCGGCTCGTCGAGGTGGCGCGGACGCGGGGTCATGTCTCAGGTCCCCGGCACGACCCGGCGCTGGCGCAGCGCCAGGATGTTCACCGACAGGAGGAGCGCGAACGACGCCACCAGGAACACCAGGGCGATGGCGGTCGCGCCGGCGTAGTCGAACTGCTCCAGTCGGATCATGATCAGGAGCGGCGTGATCTCGGTGCGCAGCGGCATGTTGCCGGCGATGAAGATCACCGAGCCGTACTCGCCGAGGGCGCGCGCGAACGCCAGCGTGAAGCCGGTGATCGCCGCCGGCAGGATCTCCGGCAGAATGACCCGCTCGAAGGTCTGCAGCCGGCCGGCGCCGAGGCTGGCGGCGGCCCCCTCGATCTGGACGTCGAGATCACGCAGCACCGGCTGCACGGTGCGCACCACGAACGGCAGCCCGACGAAGGTCAGCGCGACCACGATGCCCAGTGGCGTGTAGGCCACCTTGACGCCGAGCGGCTCGAGGTAGCGGCCGATCCAGCCGTTGCCGGCATAGAACGTGGTCAGGACGATTCCCGCCACGGCGGTCGGCAGGGCGAACGGCAGATCGACCAGCCCGTCGACCAGTCTCTTCCCGGGAAAGCTGTATCTCTCGAGGACCCAGGCGACCAGCAGGCCGAACACCGCGTTGATGAGGGCCGCGACGAAGGCGGCGCCGAAGCTGAGACGGTAGGCGGCGAGCGTCCGGGGCGCGAACACCACATCGGCGAACTGCGTCCAGGTCAGGGTCGCGGTCTTCAGGAGGATGGTCGACAGGGGGATCAGTACGATGAGGGTCAGATACGACAGCGTGAATCCCATCGCCAGGCCGAAACCCGGCAGGACGCTGCCGCGTCTGGGAGCAGCCGCCGCCATCGCTACTTCCCCGGCTGGTAGATCTGATCGAAGGTGCCGCCGTCGGCGAAGTGCGTCCTCTGCGCCTTCGCCCAATCGCCGAACACCTCGTCGATGGTGAACAGCGTCACCTTCGGGAACTGCGCCGCGTACTTGTCCGCCACGGCGGCGAGGCGCGGCCGGTAGTAGTGCCGTGCGGCGATCGTCTGGCCCTCGGGCGTGTATAAATATTCCAGGTACGCCTGGGCGACGGCCTTGGTGTTGTGCTTCGCCGCCACCCGGTCGACCACGGCGACCGGCGGCTCCGCCAGGATGCTGACGGACGGCGCCACGATCTCGAGCTGGCCCTTCTGCAGCTCGCGCGCCGCCAGCAGGACCTCGTTCTCCCAGGCGACCAGGACGTCGCCGATGCCGCGCTCGACGAAGGTCACCGTCGCGCCGCGCGCCCCGGTGTCGAGGACCGGGACGTTGCGATACAGGCGGGTGACGAAGTCCTTCGCCTTCGCCTCGTCGCCGCCGTTCGCCTTCAGGGCGTAGCCCCAGGCGGCCAGGTAGTCCCAGCGCGCCCCGCCCGAGGTCTTCGGGTTGGGCGAGACGACCACGACGCCGGGCCGGACGAGATCCTCCCATTCCTTGATGACCTTCGGGTTCCCCTTGCGC
>DAISWT010000313.1:0-3758 GCA_036826235.1 Acidobacteriota bacterium
GCGAAGTGCAGACCACCGCCGCCTCGCTCCGCCTGCCCGAGGGGATCCGCCTGGTCCTGGTCTACAACCAGGGGGAGCTGATCCGCCAGTCGATCCTCGGCATCCGCGACGCCATCCTGATCGGCATCGTGCTGACCGTCGGCGTGCTGGCCTTCTTTCTACGGGACATCCGCGCGGGGATGCTGGCCGCCCTCTCGGTGCCGGTGACGCTGCTCGTGACGTTTCTCGCCATCGATCTGGCGGGCCAGACGCTCAATCTCATGTCCCTGGGCGGGATGGCCGTCGCCATCGGCCTGGTGATCGACGACGCGATCGTGGTGGTCGAGGCGATCACGCGCCGCATCGAGGAAGGCGAGACGCCTCACCTCGCCGTGCGCGCTGGCCTGGGCGAGATCACCGCCCCGGTGGTCGGGACGACCGTGACGACGGTCGTGGTGTTCGTGCCCCTGGCCTTTCTCTCGGGTCTCGTGGGAAGCTTCTTCGCGGCCCTGGCGCTGACTCTGGTCTCGGCGGTGCTGATCTCGCTGTTCTTCGCCGTCTTCGTTCTGCCGCTGGTGGCGGCGCGTCTGCTGCGCCCGCGACTGGCGGCGCGCGCGCGCCGGCGCGGGGCTCTGGGTGCCCGCTATGCCGGGACGCTCCGGCGCGTGCTGCGCCGCCCGTCGATCGCGGCCGCCGGAGTCGCCGCCCTGGTCGCGCTCGGCTTGATTGTCGCCCTGCGCATCCCGTCGGGATTCCTCCCTGAGATGGACGAGGGGGCGTTCGTCCTCGACTACTTCCTGCCGGCCGGCACCTCTCTCGAGGCCACCAACGCGGCCGCCCTGCGCATCGAGGCGATGCTCGGCCAGACACCGGGCATCGTAAACTGGACCCGCCGGACGGGAGCCGAGCTCGGTCCGCTCACGGCCACCCAGCTCAACCGGGGCGACATCGCCGTCCTCCTGGCGCCGCGGGCGGGCCGTGCCGAAGCCGAGGACGTGATCGACGCGGTGCGCGCACGGGTCGAGCGGGAGATGCCGGGAGTGCGCATCGAGTTCGTGCAGATCCTCGAGGACGTCCTCAACGACCTCGCGGGGAACCCGCGCCCGCTGGAGGTCAGGATCATGGGGGAGGACCAGAAGACCCTGGTGCGGATCGCCGCGGACGTGGAAGGGCGGCTGCGGGAGACGCCGCATCTGGTCGACTACTACCGCGGCGTGGAGGGGGACGTGCCGATGCTGCGCTACGCGCTCGACGCCGATGCGGCGGCGCGTGCGGGGCTGGCCTCCGCCGACGTCGGCGAGGACCTGGCGACCGCCCTGCGCGGCGCGCAGGTGGGCACGGTGCCGCGCCTGGATCGGCTCGTCCCCGTGCGCGTCCGTTTCCCGGACGAGGTGCGTTTCCGGCCGGAGGCGCTGGCCTCCTGGCCCATCGCCCTCGGATCGTCCGCGGTGCCGATCTCGTCGGTAGCGCGCGTGGTCGCACAGACCGGCGCGAGCCTCCTCCTGCGCGAGAACCTCAGCCCCGCCGCCGTGGCCACGGCGGACGTGGAAGGGGAGGACCTGGGCGGCCTCGTCAAGGAAGTCGGCCGCCGGCTGCGCGACCTGAGCCTGCCTCCCGGCTACCGGATCGAGGTGGGGGGGCGTGCCGAGAGCCAGGCCCGGGCCTTCCGGCAGCTCATGGTCGTCCTGACGCTGGGGATCCTGGCGGTGTTCGCCGTCCTGGTGGCCCAGTTCCGCGCCGGCCGCGCGGCGCTCCTGGTGCTGTGCACGGTCCCCCCGGCACTCGCGGGAGGCGTGCTGTTCATGGCTGCGTCCCGCGTCCCGCTCAACGTATCATCTCTCATGGGTCTCGTGCTCCTGGTCGGGCTCGTCGTCAAGAACGGCATCCTGCTCATCGAGGTCGCGTTGCATCGCCTCGAGGCCGGTTTACCCCTTCCCGCGGCGCTCCGCGGAGCGGGGCGGCGCCGGCTGCGCCCCATCCTGATGACGACGCTGTGCACCATCTTCGGTCTGCTTCCGCTGGCCTTCGCCCTCGGCGCCGGCTCCGAGCTGCAGCGGCCGCTCGCCGTGGCCGTCATCGGCGGCCTGCTGTTCTCGACGGCGGCGACCCTGTTCGTCCTGCCCGCTCTCGCCAGGTACTTCCTGCGCGGCCACGCGGCGTGGGAGCGCGCCGCCGGCGCTCCATGACGGTCCGGGACGCGCCCGGCATCCTGCTCGTCGAGGACGACGCCGAGACGAGAGAGGCCGTGGCGCGCCTCCTCGCCGACGACGGTTACCGGGTGGTCGGCGCCGAACGCGGGGAGACCGGGACGCGCGCCCTCAAGAGCGGGCAGATCGCCGCGGTGATTCTCGATGTGTCGCTCCCCGACGCGAGTGGGTTCGACCTCTGCCGCGACTGGCGCGCGGCGGGCGTACGCGTGCCGGTCCTCATGCTGACGGCGCGCACGGATGTGTCCTCGCGGGTGCGGGGTCTCGACGCGGGCGCGGACGACTATCTCGGCAAGCCGTTCGCCCTGTCCGAGCTGCGCGCCCGGTTGCGGGCGCTGCTGCGGCGGGGCAGTGAACCGCTGCGCCCGCGCGTGCTGAACGCCGGCGACCTGAACATCGACTTCGGCCGCCGCCAGGCGTGGCTCGGCCGGGTGGAGATCCCTCTGACGCGACGCGAGATCGACGTCCTGGAGCGTCTCGCCTGGGCGCGCGGCCACGCCGTCTCGCGCGGCGACCTCCTGGAGGAGATCTGGGGCGAATCGACCCCGGAAGCGACGGCGAGCCTCGACGTGATCATCGCCCGCCTCCGGCGCAAACTCGAGAGGGGCGACAGGGAGTCGCTGATCCGCACGGTGCGTGGCTTCGGCTACGCCCTCGCCGGACCGCCGGGCGGGCAGACGCCGTGAGGGCCCAGTCGCTGACTTCTCGGGTTCTGCGCGGCACGGTGTTCGCGACCCTGGTCACCGCCCTCGCGGGCGCCGCCACCGCGGCCCTGCTGGCGCGCGGTCTCTGGCAGGCCCACGAGCGCCGCGCCCTGCTGAATCTGGCGGCGGGCCTGGCGCAGGCCGTCGAGCGCGAAGCCGTCGAGGAAGAGAGAACGCCTGAGTCGGCGGCCACGGACGCTCTGCGCGAGAGCGTCACCTCGGGCTACCGCGCCGAGATCTGGCGGGGGCAGGTCCTGGTCGCCGCCAGTCCCCCCGGACCGTCCATCGGGCCTCCCGGCGCATCGCCGCGCGCCGTGCAGGACGCCTGGCTCATCGCGACCCGCCCCCTGCGCGGCGGGCTGCTTCTGGTCGTCGCCTCGCCGCGGGAGTGGGGCGAAGAGGCGTTCCGCGTCTTCGGATGGTCGCTCCTGCTCTCCGCCCCGGTCTGCGTCGTGGTCGCCGTGCTGATCGGCCGCCTGGTCGGGCGCCGCGTGACGCGCCCGCTCCTCGACTTCAGGGACCGCATCGGCGCCGCGCGGCCGTTCGACCCCCTGCCGCCCGCGGCGCCGTCGGAGGTCCTCGAGGTGGCCGAGCTGGAGAGCTCGTTCCGGAGGCTCTGGGACAGGCTGCAGGAGACCGTGGCGCGCGAGCTCGAGTTCGCCGCCAACGCCTCGCACGAGCTGCGCACACCGCTCACCCGCATCCGCCTGCACGCGGAGCGCGCGCGCGCCGCCCTCGGCGCAGCGTCCGGTGCAGCGCCCTCGGAGGAGCTGCGCGGTCTGGTCGAGGAGATCGACCGCCTGGTGCGGCTGGTCGACTCGCTGCTCGTCCTGTCGCGTGATACCGCCGCGGGGATCCCGGCAGGGGA
>DAISWT010000314.1:0-3750 GCA_036826235.1 Acidobacteriota bacterium
GGCCAGAAGGACCAGGTTTGCGAACCAGCGCTCCTTGCTCAGAAATCGCCTCCCCCCCTAGCCGAGCCCGCCTCCACCGCGGCGGTGACGCCGCGCCCGTCGACTTACACGAACACCTTCGACGGCGCCTCGTTCCTGCCGAACCTGCGCGTCTCTTCCGCGATATCCATCAGCGGCATCAACTCCTGTACGGGGAGGCTCAACCCCTGACACTCTGTGACGCTGCACGGCATACGGACCCGGCGGTTTATTCTGCGAGGGGCCGGCAGTCAGATCACACGAGGAGACCTCGATGAGAATGGTGGGCTCGACACCTTCATTGGGGACGATGTCGGCAATGTGTTCGGCTACACCCCGGGTGGCGCCTCCTGGCCCCTGGGCAACTCCAGGCGAGGTCAAAGGGCACGGGTGACCGGAGCGCATCGTAGCGGACAACCGCCGCACCCGGTGCCCGAGGTTCGTGTCCGCCGGCACGTGCGCAGAGTCGGACCCGCCGGACACGATGGCCGGCGACGTAACCATGCCCTCCCTCGGATCCGCGTTCTACTACCTGGTGCGGGCCGAGAATGCCTGCCCCGCTGGACAGGGGCCCCTGGGCTTCCAGTCCGACGGGACCCCGAGGCAGGGGATCGACTGACCTTGACCTTCTCGCGTCGGGCGCTCCCGGGTCGGCGCCCGTGGCGTTCCAGCCAAACCGTTTCGCCTGGCTAACTATCTACCGCGACCGCGCGGTCATCCCCTCTGCGCCGCGGACTCGGGCGTAGTGGAAACCCTGCAGGGCGACTTGGACCTCCGCTCGACGCTCAGGGGCGAACTCCTGGACCAGATCGAGGAAGCGCGGATCGGTCACGATGCGGGCGGCCTGTTCCTCGGTCAGCTCCAGCTTCGATTGGCTGCCGTCGGCGCAGCGGATCGTAACGGTCGTGGGGTAGTAGATAAATCCGATCAGCGCGCCGACCAGGCCGTTCCAGAAGGTCGTTCTCTCGTGAATCGTGCCGTTCCCCGAGGGGCAGATCGCCTTCAGGTCGAGATGCTTGTCACCGACGATCCCGAAAACCCAATGGGGATGCCAGCTCTTGTAGGCGACCCGCCCGTCCGGGGCGCCGGTGCCCAAGTTGAAGGTGTGCCTGTAGCACGACGCGATGGACATCACGACAGCTGCGACCAGAATGAGAGCTCCAATCTTCCGCATGGGCGTGCCTCCTCCTCGCGAAATCGGACTGTAATGTGTGACACGAGTCTTGTGCCGCGCATGCTACGCAACGCCGACTTTCCTGTCAATATGAACGCCAGGGTTTGTGTCGACCCGGTCACGGGACTCTTGGGCAGACTTCCCGGGTGTTGAAGCAAACCCTTGGCGCGGCACGGTCTCGGTGATTGCTGTCTCCGAGGCCTTGTCGAGCGGAGATCCCTGCCTTTCCTAGACCCGCTCGGAAACCGGACCGTGGTATCCTCCAGCTAACCCAGGTCAGAAGGAGCGTCCTACCCTACCAGGCTCCCGAGTGGGAATTGCCGGTCGGAGGCGTGCCACCTTGACCTCCCAGGCGGGCCAGACACTGTCCCACTACCGCCTCATCGAGAAGATCGGCGAGGGAGGGATGGGGGTGGTCTGGAAGGCCGAAGACACCATCCTCAAACGCCCGGTCGCGATCAAGATCCTGCCTCCCGACGCAGCCCGGGACGACGTGCGTCGCCGCCTGGCCTCCTCGTTGACCGACGCTCACATCGCGCAGGTGCACGAGTTGGGCCGAGAGGGAGATCTCGATTTCATCGTGATGGAGCTGGTGGAAGGGAAGCCGCTGAGCCGGATCCTTCACGGCCGCCCGCTGCCGCCGGACAAGGTGGCGAGTCTGGGGCTGCAGGTGGCCCAGGCGCTGGCGCGGGCGCACCGCAAGTGCCTTTTGCACCGCGCCACCAGGCGCCTGGTCGACGCGTTCCCGAACGAGCCGAACGCTCACGCCCTGCGTACCTGGGCCCTCTGTGCAGAGGGTTGGCTGCTCGGTCGCGTCCTTCCTCCCTCGTCTCCGAAGTGGAAGGAGATGGAGGACACATGCTCGCCCTGAGCCGGGTGCGCTTGACACCGACGTCCGGGCCGACCGCCGCGATGCTGCGCCGGATGCTCGTCGAGGCCGCCGTGTTCGGCGCGCTGGCGGTCGCGTCCACCTGGCCACTCGCGTTGCGCTTGGCGGACACGGTGCCGTTCGGTGGCGACCGCGCCCCAACGGTGGCGTTCTTCTGCCTGTGGGAGCTGGGCTGGAACCTCGACCGGCTGCCCCATCTCTTCGCTGGCTATTGGGACGCCCCGATCTTCCACCCTGCGCCCTATACGTTCGCGCTGTCTGAGCCGATGCCGCTGCAAGGGATCGCCGCGGCGCCTGTGACCTTCGCCGGCGGCTCGCTGGTGACGGCCTACAACGTGGTGCTCCTCGCCTGTCTTGTGGCCACCGGGTTGGCGGGCAGCCGGCTGCTGCAGCGCCTGGGTCGGCCGTGGCCGGTCGCGCTGGCGGGTGGCGCCATGCTGGTGATGCTGCCGCCGGTGCACGCGAACCTCGACGTGCTGCCGCTGGCGACGCTGGCCGGCGTCCTCGCGACGCTGGCGGCGGTCGAGCGCTTCGGGGGCGAGCCCGGGCTGCGGCGCGGCCTCGCGCTCGGCGTCGCGCTCGGGGTGACGTACGTGCTGTGCGGCCAGTACGGCGTGCTGGTGACCGTCGTGCTGCTCCTCGCCGGCTGGACGCTGTGCGATCGCCAGGTGTGGTCCCGGCGGGCGGCGGCAGGCCTCGCCGCGGGCGGGCTCGCGTTCGCGGTCCTCGTCGCCCCCTTGGCCGCGGGTCAGATCGCCGCGCGGCAGGCGCACGCGCTGTCGCGCCCGGCCGTCCAGGTGGAAAAGCTCTCGGCCGGCGCCGAGCGCTACGTGCGCGTTGCGTGGCCGCAGCTCGTCCCGCTCCCCGGCGTTCACGTGCCCGACAATGGACATCGCGCGTATTTCGTCGGGACGCTGAAGCTGCTGCTGGGCCTGGCCGCGATCCGCTGGTCGCGCGATCGGCGGTGGACGCGGTTCTGCCTGACGTTCGCGGGCGTTGCCATGGTGGTCAGCTTCGGCCCGCGCGCTCACCTCGGGCCCGTCTCACTTCACGCGCTGCTGTCCGCCGTTGTTCCCGGCTTCGCGCAGGTTCGCAACCTGCATCGGGCCGGCTTCTTCGTGGACCTGGCCCTCGTGTTGCTGGCGGCCGACGGCCTGTGCGTGCTCGGCGAGCGCCTGCGCGGCATGCGATGGAGCGCGGTGTGGTACCGGCCGGCGCTCCTGGCCGCGCTGGCCTGCGCGTCCGTGATCGAGATCTGGCCGCGCGACCAGGGCTTTGCGGCGCCCCCGCGAACGGAGGACCATCGTGGCTGGCTGGACATCGTCGCCCGCATCGCTCCAGCCGGCCCCGCCGTCTATATTCCCTTCCCCGCGAGCCTCGACTTCGCCGATCACGTCGCGGTCACCGAGCAGATGCTCCTGGCGCGCGCCCATGGGCGGCCCCTCTTGAACGGCTACTCGGGCTTTTTCCCTGCACGTTACTACGATTTGTGGCGGCGCTGCGTGGCGTTCCCCGAGGCCTCGTGCCTGGACGGGCTCGAGACCGCGGGCGCCCGCGTCGTCCTCGTCTCGCGGCGTCACCTCGAGCGCGGGCGCGTGCTCGCCGGCCCCGGCGGCGGGCGGCTGCGCTGGCTGGGGGGCGACGACCGGGCCGGCGTCGACGTCTACGA
>DAISWT010000315.1:0-3206 GCA_036826235.1 Acidobacteriota bacterium
CCGATGTAGTTCATGATCTCGCGGCGGAAGTCGTCCTTGCGGTTCTCGGGGATGTCGATCTTCTCCTCGATCGACCGCATCAGCCGCTCGTCGGGCTCCTCGTCCTGCCCGGTGTATTTGTTACGCACGCGCTCGCGCTGGGTGTACGCCTTGACGTTGTCGATGTAGTTGCTGCACAGGCGGGCGATCGCCTCCTCGTCGGCCGAGATGGCGCGCTGCACCTCGTTCTTGGCGATGTCCTCGTACTCCTGCTTCACCACGCCGAGCAGGTCCCGATAGCGCTTGCGCAGCTCCTCCGAGGTGATCAGGGAGTGGTGCCTGAGACCCGATTCGAGCTCGTTGAGAACCATGAAGGGGTTGATGCACCCCTCGCCCTTGTCGGAGACCAGGGCGTTGCTGATCTTGTCCTGGATGTAGCGCGGCGAGATGCCGTCCATGCCCTCGCGCGTCGCCTCCTTGCGCAGCTCCTTGACGTTGTCCTCGGTGAAGCCGGGGAGCGTCTTGCCGTTGTAGAGGCGCAGCTTCTGAAGAAGCGTCAGGTCGGCCTTCTTGGGTTCCTCCAGGCGCGTCAGGACCGCCCACATCGCCGCCATCTCGAGGGTGTGCGGGGCGATGTGTTTGCCCTTGATGCGCGAGGGGTTGTAGTCCTTCTCGTAGATCTTGATCTCCTCCGACAGCTTGGTGATGTAGGGGATGTCGATCTTGACCGTGCGGTCCCGCAGCGCCTCCATGAACTCGTTGTGCTGCAGCTTGCGGTACTCCGGCTCGTTGGTGTGCCCGATGATCACCTCGTCGATGTCGGTCTGGGCGAACTTCTTCGGCTTGATCTTGTGCTCCTGCGACGCCCCCAGCAGGTCGTAGAGGAAGGCCACCTCCAGCTTCAGGACCTCGATGAACTCGATGAGGCCGCGGTTGGCGACGTTGAACTCGCCGTCGAAGTTGAAGGCCCGCGGGTCCGAGTCCGAGCCGTATTCCGCAATCTTGCGGTAATTGATGTCGCCGGTCAGCTCGGTCGAGTCCTGGTTCTTCTCATCCTTCGGCTGGAAGGTTCCGATGCCAACCCGATCCTTCTCGGACAGGATCAGACGCCGCACCCGGACGTGCGACACGATTTTCGTCCAGTCGCCGCCGTAGCGGAGCACCAGCTCGCGATACGTCTGGCGGCAGGAAGGGCACAGATCGCCTTCCAGCACCACGCGCTCGCCCTCGGGACGGCCCTCGTTGAGCATGCGCAGGACCTCGGGCCGCAGCTCCTCGGGAACCAGATGGAGCGGCTCCTCGTGCATCGGGCAGGCGATGATCTCGTTCTGGTCGGATTTCTTGCGCCCGATGTCGCCCTGCACCACCCAGGTGAAGGTGTAGAGCGCGCCCTCCGGTGTCCGGGAGTAATCCTCCAGGCCCTTCTTAAGCAGGCGCACGATGGTCGACTTCGAGGAGCCGACCGGGCCGTGCAGAAGCAGGACGCGCTTCTCCGTGCCGTAGCGCTTGGCCGCCGACTTGAAGACGTTCACCAGCTTCATCAGCGGGATGTCGAGGCCGAAGATCGCGTCGATGCCGCCGTGGTCCTTGTCGTCGAAGAAGTTGTAATGGATGATCTTCTTCTTGTACTCGTAATATTCCCGCGTTCCCTTGGACAGAATCATGTCGTAAATGCGCTGGAACGCCGTCCGCGTCACCTTGGGATTGTGGCGCACGATCTGGAGGTAGTCCTCGAAGCTGCCTTCCCAGTGCTGGTCCCTGAAACCACGCAGGTCCTGGAGTCTCCCGATCAGTTGGACGATGTCTTGGCCCGTGGGCACCGGTTTCACCTCCCGCTCAGGCATCGCGTCTCGGATGGGGGAATGTGATGTATCTCTTTGGTAGGCCATGCGTTCCTCAATTTCAAAAGACCTATCGGTAATATAAGGCGCAGTCAAGGAATTGTCAAAATCTTTTCCCTCCGCCGCTGCAGGACCCTGGTTACGGCGGAATGCGCCCCTGTGGCGTGGTGACCGGGCGACCCGGGCCCGCCGTTTGTTGACACCACGGGAGCGAGTCATTAACATCGCCCGGGATACGCGCAGAGGGGGACAGTGGGCCCGCGGCACCTGAGACGCGCCGTCCAGGACGACATCCGGGAGGTCCTCGGCGACCCCGCCGCGCGGGGCGATTGTCTGGCCGAGTCGATCGCGGCCCTCGGGGCGCGTCATTCCCTCGAGCCGTTCCGGGCCGTCCTCAGTGCCTCCGCGGACATCGACTGCCCCGAACCCCAGGCCCGCGAGATCGTCCTGGCGATCGACGGCCGCCGCAGCCTCCTGGCCGATCTCCTGGGGAGGGACCCGGGTTTTGCGGTCGCATCGTGCGATCTGCTGCACGAGGCGGAGGGGACGCTGCGCGAGCCGGTCTTCCGCCAGGAGGGCAGCGTCCCGCCCGAACCGGAGAGGCCGGGGGATGGGGTCGCCGCGCCCACCCTTCAGGAGGCGCAGCGCCTCGAGACCCGACGCGCCGAGCGCTCGGGGCGGCCGCTGGCGGTTGTGGTGCTCTCTGCGGATCTCCCGGGCGGTCTTTCGACTGAGGCTTTCGGCCCGGCCCTCGCCGCGCTGCGCGCCAGCGCGCGCGACGTGGATTACGTGGCGGGCGCCCCGCCAGGGGATCTCATCGTCCTTCTGCCGTGCACCGGAGGGAGGGAAGGGCTGCGGGCCGCCGAACGGTTCCGCGCCACGCTCGTGAAGGCCACCGGTTGCGGGTGGCGGGCGGGGGTGGCGGTGGGCCAGGGCTCGGGCGCGAACGCTCGCCTCCTTGAAGACTGCGCCAAGCGTTCGGTGGAAGAGGCCCGGCGCGCCGGTACCGGAGCGGCGCTGCACCGGCCGGAGCGCCGGCGGCATCCCCGTTCATCCGTGGGACCCGCGATCGCGGCCAGGCTGCGGCGGGACGGGGTCGAATCCGAGACCGTGGTGGAGGAGATGTCGCTGGGCGGCGCGCTCCTCACCCTCAGGGCGAGACTCGATCCCGGAACTGAGATTGTCCTCGCCCTGCGGCCCCCGGTCGCGCGCCCCGCCGTCCTGATCATCCCGGCCCGCGTCTACCGGGTCAGCGACGGGCCGCTGCCGGGCGTGGCGCCCTGGAGAGCGGCGGTCGTCTTCCAGCCGGAAGTCCGGCTGCGGGTCGCCGGGCTCCTGGCGGGCCTCGATGCTCCCCGGGGCGGGAACCCGACGGCATGATCACGC
>DAISWT010000315.1:3310-3735 GCA_036826235.1 Acidobacteriota bacterium
GAGCGGCATCCAGGTGTACGCGGCGCTCCTGCTGATCCTCACGGGCCTGGCGTTCGAAGAGTCGGAGGCGCGTCGCCACTGGGAGGAGATCCTCAAGCACAGGCGCGTGCTCGGCCAGTCGCTGCAGCGCGACCTCGGCCTGCGTGTGGCGGTGCTCGACTATTTCGTCAACGTCAACCGGCAGCTCACCAACCCGCGCCTCATCGATCTGTCGCTCGCGGACCGGCCCGACCCGTCCTCGCCGATCGACGCGCGCACCGGTCTCTGGAACGGGCGGCAGTTCCTGTCGGCCCTGCAGAAGGAGATCCGGCGGGCGAAGCGCTACCGGCTCGACCTGACGGTGCTCTACCTGGACATCGATGATTTCCGCGAGATCAACGAGAGGCACGGAGAGCTGGTCGGGGATGTCCTGCTGCGCGAGGTGG
>DAISWT010000316.1:0-3725 GCA_036826235.1 Acidobacteriota bacterium
GTGCATCCAGGAGATGGCGACCGCCATCCAGGAGAAGGTCGACGTCAAGGTGGTCGTGATCAACAACAACTACCTCGGCATGGTCCGGCAGTGGCAGGAGCTGTTCTACTCGCGCACCTACAGCGAGGTCGGCCTCGAGTGGCTCCCCGACTTCGTCAGGCTCGCGGAGGCCTACCACGCCACGGGCCTGCGCGCCTCGAAACCGGAGGAGCTGCGCGGGGTCCTGGAGGCGGGCCTGGGCACGCCGGGACTCGTGCTGATGGACATGATCGTCTCCCGGGAGGAGAGCGTCTACCCGATGGTGCCGGCGGGCGCGTCGCTCCGGGAGATGGTGCTCGAACCGCCGGACGATCCGTCGGAGGAGCCGGAGCCGAGGGACCTGGCATGAGTGGCAGCGGCGGCGGGCGCCACATCCTGTCGATCCTGGTGGAGAACCGCTTTGGCGAGCTGTGCCGGGTGGTCGGGCTGTTCTCGGGGCGCGGCTACAACATCGACTCGCTGTGCGTCGCGCCGACCGCGGACCCGGCGTTCTCGCGGATCATCCTCACCACGGGAGGCAGCGACGCGATCATGGAGCAGATCCTCAAGCAGGTCGGCAAGCTGGTCCGGGTGCTCGAGGTCGTCGACCTGAACGAGGTGCAGCACGTCGAGCGCGAGATGGCGCTCCTGATCGTCGGCAGCCGGACGCCCGCCGAGCGCCAGGAGGTGCTGAACCTCGCCGGCGTGTTCCGCGCCAAGGTCATCGACATCTCGCCCGATGCCATCACGGTTGAGACCACGGGCAGTCAGGAGAAAGTCGACGCCCTGCTGGGGCTGTTGAGCCCTCTGGGCATCCGCGACCTCGTGCGGACGGGGCCGGTGGCGATCCCGCGCATCGGCGCCGCACGCGAGGCGCCGGGCGCGGCGGCGACTCTCGTGGTTCCCGAGGCGGAGAGCGCTGTTTAGGAGAGACCATGGATGTCTTTTACGACAAGGACGCCGACCCGGCTCGTCTCACGGGGAAGAAGATCGCCATCATCGGCTACGGCAGCCAGGGCCACGCGCACGCGCTGAACCTCAAGGACGGCGGCCACCAGGTCGCCGTCGGGCTGCGGCCCGGGAGCGCCACGCGCGCCAAGGCGGAGGCGGCCGGGGTCCGGGTCATGGACACGCCGGAGGCGGCGCGCTGGGGCGATGTCGTGATGTTGCTCGTCCCCGACGAGCTGGCTCCAGAGACCTACGAGAAGGAGGTGGTGCAGGGCCTGGCGCGCGGCAAGCACCTCGCCGTCGCGCACGGCTTCTCGATCCATTTCCGGAAGATCGTGCCGCCGCAGGACGTCAACGTGTTCATGGTCGCGCCCAAGGCCCCGGGTCACCTCCTGCGCCATGAGTTCACCCGGGGGGCCGGCGTGCCGATGCTCCTGGCGGTGCACCAGGATCCATCGCGGGACACCAAGGCGATCGCCCTGGCATACGCGTGCGCGCTCGGCGGCGGGCGCGCCGGCGTCATCGAGACCACCTTCAAGGACGAGACCGAGACCGATCTGTTCGGCGAGCAGGCCGTCCTGTGCGGCGGGCTGTCGGCGCTGATCACCGCCGGATTCGAGACGCTCGTCGAGGCGGGCTACCCGCCGGAGATGGCGTACTTCGAGTGTCTGCACGAGATGAAGCTGATCGTCGATCTGATCTACGAGGGCGGCATCCAGACCATGCGCTACTCGGTGAGCAACACCGCCGAGTACGGCGACCTGACGCGCGGAACGCGGATCATCACCGGCGAGACGCGCCGGGTGATGCGCGAGCTGCTCGCCGATATCCAGTCCGGCGCGTTCGCCGACGAATGGATGGCGGAGCACAGGGCCGGCAAGCCGAACTTCAAGAGGCTGGAGGCGGCGGGCAGGGAGCACCTGATCGAGCGGGTCGGCGAGAAGCTGCGCGGCATGATGCAGTGGCTCGGCAAGGGCCGCCTGGTGGACACGAGCAGGAACTGATGGGTGACGAGGCGCAACGGATGCAGCGGACGAGCGAGGGGACGATCGCGGCGGAGACGCTCCTGACCTCGCGCCTGCATCCGGGGACCGAGCAGCACGCGCCCTGGGTGTGGGTGAACGGGGACCTGGTGCGCTCCGAGGGGCTCAGAATGCACTATTTCACCCACGCACTGCATTACGGCAGCGGCGTGTTCGAGGGGATCCGCTGCTACGAGACCGCCGCCGGCGCGGCGGTGTTCCGCCTGCGCGACCATCTGGATCGTCTGCTCGCTTCGGCGCGGGTGTACGGACTGAGCGTCGGACATTCCGCGGCCGACCTGTGCGCGGCGACGCTCGAGACCGTGCGCCGCAACGGCATCGGCAACGCCTACATCCGGCCGCTCGCCTTCTTCGGCGAGGGCTCGATCCACCTGACGCCCAGCGGCCGCTGCCCGACCGAGGTCCTGATCGCGGTGCGGCCGCTCGGGGCCTACCTGGGCGACGAGGGCGTGGCGCGTGGGGTCAGGGTCGTCCTGTCCTCTTGGAGAAAGTTCGACCGCTCGATGCTGCCGCCCTCGGTCAAAGGCTGCGGCCACTACATGAACTCGATCCTGGCGGCTCAGGAGGCGGCCGCGCGCGGCGCGGCGGAGGCGATCCTGCTCAATGCCGACGGTACGGTGGCCGAGGCGACGGGAGAAAACGTGTTTTTCGCGACCCGGGGTCTTCTGGTCACCAACGGCGACTCGTCCAACATCCTGCCGGGGATCACCCGCGACTCGGTCCTGACCCTGGCGGCGGATCTCGGCATCCCCGCGGTCGTGCGGCCGTTCGGGCCGGAGGAGCTGTTCGGGGCGGACGAGGTCTTCTTGACCGGCACCGCGGCCGAGGTCACGCCGGTCGCCGCCCTCGACGATCGCCCGATCGCGTGCGTGGAGGGCGGCGTCACCGCCCGCCTGCAACGGGCGTTCTTCGACTGCGTGCGCGGGCGCGATTCGCGCTACGCCGGGTGGCTCTCCCATGCCTGAGGTCCTGAAGCCGATCCCGCCCCCCGTGCCCGAATACGACGGGCGCCACGAGGAGGCCGTGCCCGGGACGGTCGAGATCTACGACACGACGCTGCGGGACGGAGCGCAGTCCGAGGATATCTCCTACTCGGTCGAGGACAAGCTGAAGATCCTGCGCGCGCTCGACCGGCTGGGCGTGCCGTTCGTCGAAGGCGGGTGGCCCGGCGCCAATCCAAAGGACCTCGAGTTCTTCGACAGGGCGGCGCGCGAGCCGCTCGCCGCCGCGCGTCTGGTGGCCTTCGGAAGCACGCGTCGCGTGCGCGCGCGCGCCGCGGAGGACGAGGGCCTGCTGGCCCTCCTGTCGGCCGGCACGTCGTGGGTGACGATTTTCGGCAAGGCGTGGGACTACCACGTGCGCGAGGCGCTGCGCACGACGCTCGAGGAAAACCTGGCGATGATCTCCGACAGCGTGCGGTTCCTGAAGGAGTCCGGCCGCCAGGTGATCTACGACGCCGAGCACTTCTTCGACGGCTACCGCGCCCGTCCCGAGTACGCCCTGCTGACCCTCCTGGCCGCGGCGGAGGCCGGAGCCGATCGCATCGTGCTGTGCGACACCAACGGCGGGGCGCTGCCGGACCAGGTACGGGCGGCGGTGACGGTGACGCGCTCCCGCCTCGCCGCCTTGCCGATCGGCATCCACGCCCACAACGACTGCGAGCTGGCCGCGGCGAACAGCCTGGCGGCGGTGGTGGCGGGTGCCCGACACGTGCAG
>DAISWT010000317.1:0-3722 GCA_036826235.1 Acidobacteriota bacterium
AGCAACGAGACCAACGAGTTCTACCGCAACCTCGGTGGCAAAGGGCCCTTCTCCATCGTCACCTACCCGGCCGGTCTCGGGGAGGTCAGCCTCCTGATGAGCGGCTGGGGGACCGACATGTTCGACTTCGACAACGACGGCGACCTGGATCTGGTCGTGACCAACGGGCACCCGATGGACGACATCGCGCTCGACAGCGACATCATCACGTACGCCGAGCGGCCCTTCCTGTTCGAGAACGACGGCCACGGCAAGTTCGCCGACGTCGGCAGAACTCACGGCGCCTACTTCAACGGCACGGACGTCGGGCGGGGCCTGGCGACCGCCGATTACGACAATGACGGCGACCTCGACATGCTCATCGCGACGAACGGCCGCAAGCCGACCCTGCTGAGCAACGACGGCGGCAACGCCGCCGGACACTGGATCACGCTGCGCCTGGTGGGAGCGCGCTGCAACCGAGACGCCATCGGCGCCCGCGTCACGCCCAGGTCCACGACATCCGCAGCTCCAGCTCGTACTTGTCCCAGAACGACATGCGGCTGCACGTCGGCCTCGGCAGCGCCGTGCAGGTCGATTCCATCGAGATCCGCTGGCCCGAGAAGGTGAAGCGCGTCGACAAGCTGGGACCCGTCGGCGCCGGTCAGTTCCTCGTCGTCAAGGAGGGGAGCGGCATCGTGTCCCGATCGGCGGTCAGCGACCGGCCGGGTCCCGCGGCCGGTCCATGACCCGTCGAAACATGATGGAGATTCCGCAGCACAAGGCGGCGCACGCCAGCAGGGCCGGGATCCAGGCGCAGGCGCGCAGGTCGTTGCCGATGAACACGACGTCGTAGCGGGACTGCAGCGATCGGTTCTCCAGGGCCGAACCGACCAGCAGGTCCTGCAGGGGCGGTCCCGTGGGCCTCGGTGTCCCTGCCAGCCCCGGAATCGGGGTGGCCTGGAACCAGAAGTGCAGCGCCACTCCCATGAGGACGTCCAGGCCCAATCCGGCGGACGCGATCCATCTCACCGCCCGGGGCCAGACCTCGAATCGGGCTGCCAGAAACATGATCCCGAGGATCACCAGGGGCTGCAGGACGACGTGGGCCAGGCCGAGAGGGGCGGCGGTGGCGTGCGCCGCGACCCCGGTCACCAGGGTGAAGAGGGCGAACGAGACCCAGAAGCGGCGGCCGGCCGGCACGGATCCGGAGCCAGGCCGGCGCGACCGGATGAGCTCGTAGAGCATCAGCGCGGGCCCCAGCAGTCCGAGGCCGAACGGCAGGGTCTGCTGATAGGCATGAAACGTCGTGTCCCGCAGACCGCCCCACGACCATCCGGGTCCGGGGGGCGTCGGCCCCACGCTCCGGATCAAGTGGGGCACCAGAGTATCCAGCAGATTGCCGGCCACCCTGAGAACGTGTTCCCGCGCGGAGAGGATGTTCAGGTCACGCACCGAGGACGGCGACGCGAGGCTGGCGAGCGGGCCATAGGTTGTCACCGACCACGCCAGCCAGGGACCGAGGACGACAGCGCCCACGAGCAGGATCGCCGCGAGCTCCCTCCACCGGCGCTGTGCGCGCGGCAAGACGAACAGCAGATAGTGCGCCGCCAGAAACAGGGCGTAGGGAGCGCTCGAATAATGCGCCAGGACACCGGCCGCGAGACAGGTGAAGGCGAGCAGGATCCGCCTGAAGTCTCCGTGCCGAAGACCCGCGACGTAGAACGCGACTCCGCTGAGCACGAAGAAGGCCGCCGGGAGCTTGGTCCAGCTGTAGGTGGCGTTCTGGACGAACATCGGGTTCAGCATAAGGAAGACCGCGACGATGCCGGGAAGGTGGCGCCGCGCCGGGCCCGCCAGCCCGGCGATGAGACAGGCGGGGAAATAGACCAGGAGGCCGAGAAGCGCATCGGTCAGCTGGTAGACGCGGTACTCTTCGCCCGCCAGCGCCAGGAAATACGCCGCGATCGCGTTCACCAGGGGCGGCCGGGCGGGCAGCGCGTACCCCTGGAAGGTCTCGGCGGCGCTGTGGCCGCCGAGAAAGAAGAGACTGCGCTGGTAATGCTCGAGCCAGTCGCCGTACCAAGCCCCGCCGGAATAATTGCGGATGAGACCGAGCAAGGCCAGGACCCACAGCGCGAGCAGGCCGAATCCCGCAAGGAGCCGCCTCGCCTCCGGCGAAGCCAGGAGGCGCAGGATGCCCGGCGAAAGCGAGATGGTCAGCACGGCGCACGCGGCGAGGATCACGCCATGCGCGGCGCGGGGCAGACCGGACGCGAAAACGCCGAAGCAGGCGAGACCAAGGAAGAGGAGAGACAGCGTCAACGACGCGGCGATCTTCTCCTCGATGCTCCAATCCAGCCGGCGGACGCACAGGAACCCGGGTCCGAAGACGGTCAGGAGAAAGACGACGGGCACGAGGATCAGATTCCAGTGCATCCGCCCGAAAGCGTAGATCAACTCCGTGCTGCCCGTCAGCGCCGCGCCGGCTCCCGCTCCCCGGCTTGACCTGCGGGCGGCGCCGCCGGTAGCATCGCGGCATCGACACCCCGTCACGGAGAGCCGGCGGTCGCGGCGGCGCCTTCACACCACGGCGCGCGCCGCCCGGAGCCGCCCATGCTCGCCCGGGTCCGCAGCGCCACCCTTCTCGGCATCGAAGCGATCCCGCTCCTCGTCGAGTGCGACATCAGCGGGGGTCTCCCCGGAATCCACACGGTCGGGCTTCCCGACGCCGCGGTGCGCGAGAGCGCCGACCGCGTGCGCGCCGCCATCCGCAACGCCGGCTTCGAGGTCCCGCCGCGCCGCATCACCGTCAGCCTGGCGCCCGCCGACCTGCGCAAGCAGGGCGCCGGGCTCGACCTGCCGATCGCGCTCGGCATCCTGGCGGCGAACGGCCAGCTGCCGCCGGACCGCCTGGCCGATCTCCTCGTTCTCGGAGAGCTCGCCCTCGACGGCGCCGTGCGGCGCGTCCCGGGCTGCCTGCCGGCGGCGCTCATGGCGCGGCGCGCCGGGCTGAGCGGGATGATCGTCCCGCTCTCGAACCGCGAGGAGGCGCTGTCGATCCCCGGCCCCGCGGTCCACGGCGTCGAGAGCCTGCTCGATGCCGTCGCCGCCCTGCGGGGCGAGCGCCGGCCGGAGCGGGCCTCCGCGGCCGCCTATCGGCCCGCGCCGCCGCAGGGCGGTCCCGATCTCTCGGAGGTCAAGGGACAGTCGCACGCCAAGCGGGCGCTGGAGGTGGCGGCGGCCGGCGGACACCATCTCCTCATGATCGGCCCGCCGGGCTGCGGCAAGACGATGCTCGCCAGGCGCCTGCCCGGCATCCTGCCGCCCCTGTCGCTCGACGAGTCGATCGAGGTGACCTGCGCCTACAGCGCCGCAGGTCTCTTGCACGAGCCGGGTCTCTTGAGCGTTCGGCCGTTCCGCGCCCCGCACCACACGATCAGCGGCGTCGCGCTGGTAGGCGGCGGTCGCGGGCCGCGCCCGGGAGAAGTCACTCTGGCGCATCACGGCGTCCTGTTCCTCGATGAGATGGCCGAGTTCGGCCGCTCGACGCTGGACGTCCTGCGGCAGCCGCTCGAGGACGGCCTGGTCGTGATCACGCGCGTCGGCTACGCCGCCCGGATGCCCTGTCGCTTCACCCTGGTCGGCGCGATGAATCCCTGCAGCTGTGGCCAGCTGGGACGAAATGATCGACCGTGTGCGTGCACGCCGGCCCAGGTGTCCCAGTACCGTTCGCGTGTGTC
>DAISWT010000318.1:0-3710 GCA_036826235.1 Acidobacteriota bacterium
CCGAGCTGGTCGAGGCCAACCTCCGCCTGGTGGTGTCGATCGCCAAGAAGTACACCAACCGCGGTCTGCAGTTCCTCGACCTCATCCAGGAGGGGAACATCGGGCTGATGAAGGCGGTCGACAAGTTCGAGTACAAGCGCGGCTACAAGTTCTCGACCTACGCCACCTGGTGGATCCGCCAGGCGATCACCCGCGCCATCGCCGACCAGGCCCGCACCATCCGCATCCCGGTGCACATGATCGAGACGATCAACAAGCTGGTGCGGACGTCGCGCGCGCTGGTGCAGGAGATCGGCCGCGAGCCGACGCCCGAGGAGATCGCCAAGAAGATGGGCATCCCGGTCGCCAAGGTCCGCAAGGTCCTGAAGATCGCCCAGGAGCCGATCTCCCTGGAGACCCCGATCGGCGAGGAAGAGGACTCCCATCTCGGGGATTTCATCGAGGACCGCGCGGTGACGTCGCCAGTCGACGCGGTCATCCAGCTCAACCTGAAGGAGCAAACGCAGAAGGTGCTGAAGACCCTGTCTCCGCGCGAGGAGATGGTCCTCAAGATGCGCTTCGGCGTCGGCGACGGTAGCGAGCACACCCTGGAAGAGGTCGGCCAGTCCTTCGCCGTGACCCGCGAGCGCATCCGCCAGATCGAGAGCAAGGCGCTGCGCAAGCTGCGCCACCCCTCCCGCAGCCAGCGGCTGCGCGCCTTCCTGGAGAGCACGGGGGGGTAAGCGGGAACTGATACGGCGCGCTCGTCAAAGCGGCCGGCGAACACACTGAGGGCGGGGCGAAAGCTCCGCCCTTTACTTCTTGATCACCCGTCGCGGCGAAAACCGTGCGGGAGCGGGGACACAGCCGTACCGCTCGCGCCCGCAGCGAGCGATGAGTGGACGAGTGATTTCCGCCGCGCCGTGGATTGGCTCGGCGCCAGGATCCTACCGGATCTTCCCCAACGCAGTGAAGATGTCCGAGTTGCCGTTCCGGGTATCGCCCCAGGCCGGGAAGACGGAGCTTCCCGACACCGCCAGACCGGTGTAGTGCCCGATGAAGTCGTTGACGCCGAGAAGCGAGCTGGTGGTGGAGATTCGCACGTTCGGGAGGAAGTTCAGGCCGTCCAGGGTGTTAGTGTAGAAGGCGTCGTAGCTGATGTTGCTGGGGTCGGAGCGCCGGTCGAGCCAGGACAGGCTCAGGCGACCGTCCGGGTGCGTGGCGATCCAGGGGAGGAACTGGTCCGATGTGCCCGTGTCGTCCGACACCCTCACTGGCGCCGACCAGGTCGTCCCGCCGTCGCGGGAAGAAGAGAGCCTGACGTCCGCGTCGGTGCAGGCGGGATTATCGAAGGCCGTAAAGAAGACGCATGAGCCCAAGGGAAAATCGACCCAGGCTACGTAGAGAGTGCCGTCAGGCGCGACGGTGGCTGCCGGGTAGGTGAATCCGTTCATTCCACGATTCGGCGTGATGCCGAACTGCGGGTCCGCGTTTCTCAAGTCGAAGAACCCTGGACTGGGCAGGCTGGATCCGACGGTCACGGGCGTGCTCCAGGTTGCTCCTCCGTCGGTCGACCTGGAGTGCCGGACGCTCAGCTGTCCCATGATGGGGCTGTCGGGGAACTCGGAGTAGAACATGTGCACCGTCCCGTCGGCGGCGATCACGGGAAGCGCTCCGAAGCGGTCCATTCGGGGCCTCTCATTCTTGACCGGCCGGTCCACCACCACCGGCGCGGACCAGCTGGATCCACCGTCCCGGGAGACCACCACCTCGATGTTCTCCCCGCCGCCGATGAAGTCGGTGAACCCCACGTAGAGGGATCCCCGGAACGGGCTTCCCGCTCCCGCATCCACTCCGATGAAATCCTTGTCGGGGCTGGGAGAGCTGGTGTCGCCCGGAATCTGGTTGACGGCCACCGAGAACGTTGCGAAGGTCCTGCCGCCATCGATCGATTTCGCGACCAGGTCATCGGCTTCGGTGAAGGCGGCGTCGACGTCGATGTACGAGTAGTAGAAATTGCCCGCCGCGTCGGCCGCAATGGACGGGTCGAAGCATTCGTCATCGATCCTCTGCAACGGCGCCTTGCCTCCCGGGTTCCAATTCTTGCCTCCGTTCAAGGTGAAGGCGAAGAAACAGCCGGAGGGCCCTGTCGTGCCGTATCGGCCCTGGAACACCGCCACCAGGTTGGAGGGATTCGCCGGATTCACGGCGATGGCGGTCTCGTTCTGACTCTGACCGTTGGGGTCGCTGCCGCTTATCAGAACGTTCTTGCCGAAGCTGGTCTGCCCGGCCGATGGAGCGGTTTGGGCCAGGCCCGGACTGCTGCCAACCATCAAGATGAAACCGAGCGACGCTACGATGAGAAAGGCAGTCCCGTTTCGCATGATTCCTCCTTGCCTGCAGAGGGTCGCTGGACGTCAGATTGTGCGGCGAAGGCGCTTCGCGTTTCATCTACGGCCTGGAGCGCACAATGTCAAGGAGTAATTCGCCCTCGGAGCGACGAGGGCGAGAGTCGGGGCGGTCTTGCTCAGACCAGCCGGTGCGGCTTCCAGTTGAACTGGAACGAGTCGATGAGACGCGCGCCGCCGCTCCACGACTCCTGCGGCCTCGGCACGCCGTAGTACTTGCCGGTGATGCGATCGCGGGTGACTTTCAGGCGGAGCAAGCCGTGGCGATCGTCGAGGTACTGCTTGGCAACCTGGTGCAGGTGCCAGTAACCCCCGGCGCCCGCCACGATGTAGGGGATGTGACGACCACGGGTTTTGTGAGTGAACCGCTGGTAGTCATGGACGTGTTTTTCATCGGCCGGGGGCTTCCTCCGGGACGATTTCGATTTCAAGCTTTTCGACGCGCCGCAGGACGATCAGTGTCGACCGCGCCCCGACGCGCGCGTCGGTGAGCAGGCGGTGCAGCTCGTCGATGCCGGCGACCGGCTGGCCGTCGAACGCGACCAGCAGGTCCCCTTCTTCGAGACCGGCGCGCTGCGCCGGGCTGTCCTTCTCGATCCCGGCGACCAGGATGCCGGTGTCGCGCGGCAGGCCGTGGTGGCGGACCAGGCGGCGATGCAGCGGCACGTCCTGCCCGGCCACGCCGATGTAGGCGCGCCGGATCGCGCCGTCCTTGATCAGGCGGCCGGCGACGAACTTCACCGTGTCGATGGCGATCGCGAAGCAGATTCCCTGCGCCGGCAGGATGACCGCCGTGTTGACGCCGATGACCTGTCCCGCCGAGTTGACCAGCGGCCCGCCCGAGTTCCCCGGGTTGAGCGCGGCGTCCGTCTGGATGATGTTGTCGATCAGACGGCCCGACGACGAGCGCAGCGATCGTCCCAGGGCGCTGACCACACCCGTGGTGACCGTGCACTGGAAGCCATACGGGTTGCCGATGGCCACGACCAGCTGCCCCGGGCGGATGCCGCGGGTCTCGCCGAGAGCGGCGGCAGACAGCCCCGGCGCCTGCACCCGGATGACGGCGAGATCGGTGCCCGGGTCGTCGCCCACGACCTGGGCGTCGAGACGACGGCCGTCGGACAGGGTCACCTGCACGCGGCCGGCGCCGCCCACCACGTGGCTGTTGGTGAGCACGAACCCGTCCGGCGTGAAGATGAACCCGGAGCCGCTGCCGGCGCGGATCTCCCTCTCGGCGGCGTCCTCGCCCGGCGAAGGCGCCCGGCCACCCGGCCAGCGAAGCCGCGCCCTCTTGAAGACGTCGACGTTGACGACCGCCGGGCT
>DAISWT010000319.1:0-3698 GCA_036826235.1 Acidobacteriota bacterium
GCTGACATCGACGTCGACATCGGTTCGGGTCCTCCGGGCAGGCTCAGGGGCCGTAGTCGATGAACCCCGGATTCAGGATGCCGTCCGGGTCGTAGGTCTTCTTCAGGCGGCGGATCTCGTCCCAGCGCGGGCCGAAGTGCTGTTTCCAGCGCGTGCGGTCGAACTCGATGAAGCCGGACAGGTAGCGCCTGGCGCCGGCAGCCATGCTCATGTCCGACATCATGTTCAGCCGCCGGCGCGCCTGCGGCAGCAGATCGGGCGGCACACCCGGGAGGATTCCGAAGCCCATGACCAGGGGGGTCTCCGGGTGCATGAACAGCGGGACGCGCGACACCGTGCCGCGGCACGGCCAGAGCAGGACGTGCCCGCCGCCGAGGGCGGTGGGCGGCAGGCCGGCGAGCACCTGCGTGATGAACGGCTCGGCGGCGCCCCACGGCAGGATGGTCTCCGTCCAGGGGTGCGCCAGCGCCCAGTTGCCGGTCCGCTTCCAGATGGCGAACAGCGGCTCCATGCGCGCCGCGAACTCCAGCGTGTCCTGGTCCTCGATGTGCACCTTGCGATACGGGGCGAGCCCCTGCAGCGTCTCCGCGTCGGCGGGTGGCGACTCGGGGCCGTGCTCGACTGTCAAGTGGAGGGGGAAGAACCAGGCGGCGAACGCCTCCTTCGCCGCGCCGGCCATGCGGAACCCCTGCGGACACGGCACGCACGTGGACTCGATGTAATCGATCCGGTCACGCTCGATGGCGAGGCGGGCGTCTCGCATGAGCGCGCCGAGGTCGTCGTAAAGGAGAAAATAGGTGCGCGTCCGCGGACGGCAGCGCCGCAGAGTCACGCGCGCCCGCGTGATCACCCCGAACTGGCCGAAGGTCGAGCGCACCGCGTCGAACACCGGGCGGTTGGCGTCCTCGGAGCAGACGACCACATCGCCTGTTCCCATGACCGCTTCGATCTCGAGGACGTTGTCTCCCTGCGCGCCGTGACGGAACGAGGCGACGCCCAGACCGGCCACCGACAGAGTCCCGCCGAGCGTCACGCCCAGATTGTTGGTCAGGACCGGCGGGACGAGCCCCTGCGGGATGGTCTGCCTGACCAGCGTGTCCCACTTCACCCCGGCCTCGCAGTCGGCCCACGAACCGGCGGCGTCGATGCTCTGGATGCGGTCGAGGGAGGTCATGTCCAGGAGGATGCCGCCGTCGGTCAGCGCCTGGCCGCTCTGGGTGTGCGCCTCGGCGCGCGTCGCCACCGGAATGGAGCTCTGCCGGGCGTAGCGGATGATCTTCGCCACGTCGCCCGTTCCGGCCGGGCGGACGACGACCCCGGGGATCCGTCGGATCATCCGTCCGAAGTCCCCGCTCCGGTCAAGCCGGGCCGCCTCGTCGTCGAGCACCTGCCCCGAAAGAAGCGCCCTCAGGTCACGCGCCAGGCTGGCCGACATCATCCTGTGCCTCTGTGCAAGCGCCCGAGCCGGCCATGATACGGGATCGGGTAAGCTCCTTCAAGCACGCCAGCGCCGCATCTTTCCGTGCCGCAGCGGTGGTGTACACTGGAGGCCTCGGACCGGAGGAGACGGATGCGCCTGGCAGGGACGGAACGAGACGGCCCCGACCGGACGGCCGCGGCAGGACTCATCCTGGGTGTCATCTGCCTGATGGGGCCGGCCGGATCGGCGCGGGCCCAGGAAAGCCGCCCGTCCGACGAGGCGCTCCGGTCCCTGCAGGAGCGCGGCCGCGCCGTGTTCCTCTATCTGCAGGCGGTGGAGAAGGCCGGCGAGCTCCTGAAGAAACATGCGAGCGAAGGGGTGACGCCCGACCGCACGGTGATCATCCCCGATCGGGACGGCTGGCAGGTGGTCTTCCTGAAGGACCTCACGAAGGTGAGCACGCCGACCGGACCGAAGAAGGGGATGGTGCTGGTGGCGGAGAGCACCTTCAGTCCCGACGCCGGTGAACTCGGCAACCTGACGATCATGGAGCCGCCCCACACGGCGCCCGCGACCGCGCAGTCGTATGCCCGAGCGCTCGACCAGGCCGAGAGCGCGACCGTCTCCCGGCCGGACGCCGGGGACCCATTCGAGGACGCGGTCGTCCGGGAGAAGGACGCGACGTTCACCGTCTATCTCATCTCGCACCACGGCGAGGACGGCGGGGCGGGAGGCCAGGCCGGAGCGCCCGCCGGATCGGTGCGCTTCGGGCGGGACTTCGTGATCCGGCTGGCGGCGAGCGGCCGCCAGGTGCTGTCCGTCGAGCCGTTGCATTCCAACGCCACGTCGGTCCCGCGGGGGCCGCGTGCTGCGGGCCAGCCGACGCTGCACGCTCACGAGAAGGGTGACCTGCCATTCCCGACCGACGTAGCGCTGGTGCTGCGCCACCCGACCCTGGCGCCGCACCTGGTTCTGACGCCGCGATTCATGTTCCGGATCGACTCGGAAGGCGTCGTCACCTGGCTCGGCCCGAACACGCTCCCGCAGCCTTCCAGGAGCGGTGAGGCGCCGTGACGGCGGCCGCGGCCCGCTACGTGGCGTTGTATGACGGCGACTGCGGCTTCTGCACGCGCTGGCGGGACCGGATGATGGCGCGTGACCCGCAGGGGCTCGTCGAGTGGCTGTCGTTGCACGATCCGTCGGTGGCCGCGCGCTTCCCGGGGATCGATCGCGACGACGCCCTGCGCCAGATGTACGTCTTCGCCCCGGACGGCTCCTTCTACAAAGGCGCGCAGGGTTGGCGCGAGCTGTTCCGCGTCCTGCAGGGCCTTTCCTGGGCGGCCGCCCTCTACAGGATCCCCGGTGTGCCGTTCGTGATGGATCGGGTCTATCGGTACATCGCGGCCCGGCGCTACCGCCTGTCGTGCGCCAACTCCGCGTGCAGGACACCCGGCGCGGCGGGAACCGGTCCGGCCGGGAGGCGGAAGAGTCCGCAGGGCCGGGGACCGCACGCCGCCGCGGTCGTCGTCGCGATTCTCCTGCCACCGTGTCTGGCCGCGGGCTCCTCTGTGGCGTGCGCGGCCCGCGACCCCGACCCCCTGAGCGAGCGGCTGGAGGCGATCGCCGACCCGGATGCCGAGGCCGCCGTCATCGCCTCGTTCGCATCGTACGGTCCCTACTCCGTGTGGCGGGCCCATCACAACGTCGAGTACACGTACCGTCTGGAATTCTACGGCGGGCAGAAGGATCCGCAGGCGGTATCGCGCCAGACGCACCGGCTCGACCTCGGGCCCCTGGCCCGCTCCTTCGCGCAGGATCTCGAGGGGGACGCCCCCCAGGTGGTGCGCGTGGCGGGTGACAGCCTCGAGGTGAGGCGGGCGGGCGTCCCGGTGCTCGATCCGGCCCAGCTCGATTTCCCCCGCGCCTTCATCCGGATCGCGCGCTGGTCGTTCCTTCTGCCCTGGGACCTGCTCGACCCCGAGGCGCGCCTGCAGTACCGCGGCGAGCGCACGCCGCCCATGGCCAGCCGCGTCCCGTCCGACCTGTGCGACGTCGTGCGCTTGACCTTCGAGGGCCAGGACGAGTCCCGCCGGGACGACTGGCACGACATTTACATCAGCCGCGTGAACCATCTGATCGACCGGATCCACTCCTATCGCGCCGAGGATCGCACCTATTCGGTCGTGCTGTGGTCCGACCATCTCACGTTCGGCGGCGTGCGCATCGCCACCCGCCGGGAGACGCACGCCACCGACGTGACCGGCGAGATCGGCGCCCT
>DAISWT010000320.1:0-3658 GCA_036826235.1 Acidobacteriota bacterium
AGGACTCGACGGTGCGTTTCGAGAGGCTGGTCTACTCGGCGCTCGAGCAGGCGTTCACCGACTCGCTGCAACAGCGCAAGAAGGAGCAGCGCGAGGCGGCGTTGAACCTCAAGATGGTCCTCAGAACGGGTGTCGTGCAGGCCGTCTACCAGCCGGTCGTCGATGTGCTGGAGAAACGCGTGATCGGGTACGAGGCGCTGACCCGTGTCCCTCCGGACAGCTTCCCGGGTCCCGATCAGCTCTTCAAGGCCGCCTATGACAACGATTCGCTGTGGAAGCTGGAGCGGTTGTGCCGTGATCGCGCGATCCGCGGCGCGCGCGGCCTGCCGGAAGACGAACTGCTGTTCCTGAACATGGAGCCCGATTCGATCCACGATCCGGCCCTGAGATCGGAGGCGACATTCGGTCTGTTGCGCGACATGGACCTGAAACCCGCCCAGATCGTCCTGGAGATGACCGAGCATTCGGCGGTGCGGGATTTCACCGCTCTGCGCCAGCTGCTCAGCTACCTCCAGTTCCACGGCTTCCGCCTGGCAGTGGACGACGTGGGATCGGGCTACTCGGGACTGAAGTCGATCGCCGAGATCAAACCGGACTTCATCAAGATCGACATGGCGCTCATCCGCGACATCGACCAGCACCCGATCAAGCAGGATCTGACCGGGACCATCGCCCGGTTCTCGACCAGCTCCGGCATCACGCTCATCGCCGAGGGTGTGGAGACGGTGGAAGAGCTGCGCTGCCTGCAGACGATCGGGGTGCGATTCGCGCAGGGGTTTTTGTTCGCGCGGCCCGGGCCGCCATTTCCCAGGGCCGATCTCAGCAGCCTAGAGGATTGAATCCGTCGCCGGTAGAGCCGCCGGACCGCGACGGGCGGATCCCGAAAAAAGGAGAGCCGCCTCATGCGTACCGAAGCGGCTCTTTTCTGGGAGTGAGCTGTGTGGTTGTCGTTACGTACCTCAGCCCTCGCGGACTGGTAGGAGAAAGGCGCCTGCGCTAGACCGCTTTCTGCGACGACTGCGCCTGGCTCCAGGCGCCCATAATCTGGCAGGTCTTGGCGGTCTCGACCTCGATCCAGCGGTGATAGACCTTCCGGCGGTTCGGGTCGATTTGATATGAAACGTTCGCGAAATCGAAACTGATCATGGCGTTCTGAGCCTTCGTCGTTTGTTTCCTGCCCGCGTGCGCTTTCTTCTTCATCCGACGCTTCCTCCCCTAGGTTGCAAGCTCTATTAGCAATACTCTTGCCAGAGGCTGTCCGATGACCGGACTATTCGTCGATTCGCGAATTTCTTGGAAATCATCGTGCCACAGTGGTTTGGAAGGTAGTCGCTGAGGAGTTCCTGTGAACCTCGCGGTCTCCGGTGTTGTCGTCCGCCTCCACTCGGTCACTCTGACGCGCCTGTGAGTTGACTTAAATGCGTCAAAGTGACAGACTTTCGTGCCGCTGGGGAGAAACGACGTGCCGGTCCACGGGCAACAGATACTTCTGATCGACCCGGTGCAAAGGTTCGATGTCGAGCTGATGCTGCGGGACCTGGGTCTGGAGGTGCGATCCGTGGCAAGCGTCGCGGCGGCCCTCGATCTGGCGGCGCGCGAGGATTTCGACATGGCCTTGGTCGATGTCGGCCTCGCCGCGGACGGCGCCGAGGGGATCGTCGCCAAACTCAGGGCAAGGACGTCGGTCCCGTCCGTCCTGGTCCTGGCCGGGGAGGATTCCGTGCGGCGCGCCATCCGGATCCTCGACCACGGGGCCGACGACTATCTGGTCCGGCCGCTCGACCGTGCGGAAGTCATGGCCCGGCTGGGGAGAATCCTGGAGTGGCAGCACGCGGACGACCGCGCCCTGCTGTTCCAGAGAGAGCTGAGCCGCAAGTACCTGGTCGGGAATTTGGTCAGCCAATCGGAAGGCATGCGGCGCGTGCGCGAACAGATCCTGCAGGTCGCCGCGGCGCGCAGCAACGTCCTCATCCTGGGCGAGAGCGGAGTCGGGAAGGAGCTGGTCGCCAAGGCGATCCACTACAACTCGGCGCGACGCGAATCTCCGTTCATCGCCATCAACTGCTCGGCGATTCCCGTCAGTCTGATCGAGAGCGAGCTGTTCGGTCACGAGCGTGGCGCGTTTACGGGCGCCGTGGGCCGGCAGAAGGGAAAATTCGAGCTGGCGGAGGGGGGCACGATCTTCCTCGACGAGGTAGGGGAGATGGACCTGCGCACCCAGGCCAAGCTGCTGCGCGTGCTCGAGGAGCGCGAGTTCATGCGCGTGGGCGGTGGACGCGAGGTGCGCGTGGACGTGCGCGTCCTTGCGGCCACGAACAGCGAACTCGAGGACCTGATTCGGCGAGGGCGCCTCCGGGAGGACCTCTATTTCCGGCTCAAGGTCATCACCATCCGTGTGCCGCCGCTGCGCGAGCGCCAGGAGGACATCCCGGAGCTGGCGCGCACCCTCCTGGAGCAGATCCGCCGCGACAACGGCCTGCGGCCGCGTCGTCTGACAGCCCGGGCCATCCGGGCGCTGCAACGCTACCCCTGGCCGGGCAACGTGAGGGAGTTGAAGAACGTTCTGGAGAGCACCGCGATCACCCGGGAGGGGGAGATCATCCGCGCCACCGACCTGCCGGCGACGGTCCTCACGGATGAGAGACCGGGCGTGCCTGGACCCCCGCCACGCGCCGGGGCGACGATGCGGGAGATGGAGCGCCAGCTGATCCGGCGCACGCTGGCGCGGCATGACGGCAATCGCACGCACGCCGCCCGGACCCTGCACATCGGCGTGCGGACCCTGCAGCGGAAGATCAAGCACTATGGCATCCGCGTCGCCGCCATCCGTGGACGCCGTCCTGCCGTCGTCAGGACAGACTCCTAGAGTCTGACCACCACTCCCAGGCCGTCGGCGTCGAGCAGCGGCAGTATGTCGCCGCCCTCGATGCGCACCCCGCCGCGCGCCACGTCATCCGCGATGTCGAGGTGGCCGTCGAGATCGGCGCGCTCCACGCCGGGAGTCGCCAGAGCGAAGTGCAGGGCGGCGGCGATGCCGATGCGCGACTCGTCCATGCACCCGATCATCGCGCCGATGCCCGCCCCGCGGGTCAGACGGGCGATTTCGATCGCCTCGCCGATGCCGCCTGATTTCATCAGCTTGATATTGACCAGGTCCGAGGCGCGCGCCTCGGCCAGCCGCCCCGCGTCGGCGGCGTCCTTGACCGATTCGTCCGCCATGATCGGCAGCTCGAACTCGTCGGCGAGGCGGCGCAGCGCCTGCAGGTCGGCGGCGGGCGTCGGTTGCTCAAGAAGCTCGAGATCCCCCTTCCTGACGTCGCCCAGGAACCGCCGCGCCGATTCCTCGCTGTACCCCTGGTTGCCGTCGGCGCGCAGGAGCACGCCGGGACCCAGCGCGTCGCGCAGCAGCCGGACGGTCTGGAGATCGCTCTCCCGGTCATCTCCTACCTTGATCTTCAGGATGCGGAAGCCGGCGGCCACGTGCCGCCGGGCCCGTTCCAGCGTCGAGCGCGGCTCGTCGATCCCGAGGGTGATGCTCGTCGGGAGGCGATCCCGTTTCATGCCCAGGAGCCGAACCAGCGGCAGGCGTTCACGCCGCCCGGCGAGATCATAGAGCGCCATCTCGGCGGCGGCCCGGGCCGCGGGCTGGCGCGGCGCG
>DAISWT010000321.1:0-3612 GCA_036826235.1 Acidobacteriota bacterium
GTCCACGGGACGCTGGAAGTGGCGCGCGACAGCGTGCAGTCCAGGTTGGGCGAGCGCGTGCTGCGACGCGGCGAGGATCTGGTGACCGTGCTGCCCCTGGGGGGGATCCTCTCCGGGGACACGGCGGCGCCGTTCCCCGCCGCCTTTCCCGCACTGCTGTATCACGTCGGGCCGCGCTCCTACGCGCTCGGCGTCGACGAGATCATGGGCGAGGCGCCGATCGTGGTGAAACCCCTGCGTCATCCGCTCGAGCTGCTGCCCCAGTATTCCGGGGCCGCCATCCTCAACGACGGCCAGATCGCCCTGATTCTTGACCCGGTCAATCTGACACGCACCTCGAGGCCCGGGTGAAGCCACGCGCCCGCAGGCCGGCCCGCCCCCCGCGCGCGCGCGTTCGCGCCGACCTGACGCGCTTCCGCCTTCTCAGCGAAGCCGGCGCTCGCAATGCCGCCGTCGCGTTCAGCCAGATCCTGGGACGACCCCTGACCCTGGATGTCCCGTGGGCCCGCGTCCTGCCCCTTGAAAAAGTGGCGGACATGGCCGGCGGGGCATCGCGTGTGGTCTGCGCGTTGTCCCTGAAGGTCTACGGAGAGGCGCGTGGCAACCTTCTGGTCCTGTTCAGCCGGGAGCAGATCCCCGTGCTTCTCGACCTGCTCGTGCCGCGGGGCTCCCCCGGGCGCAACGGGAACGCCGACCTGCACTCGCTGGACGAGATGGAGCGATCGGCCCTGATGGAGATCGGCAACATCCTGGCCTGCGCCTACCTGAACGCCCTCAGCCGGCTGCTCGGCGTGAGCCTGCTCCCGTCCATCCCCGGCCTGGCCGTGGACATGGTCGGCGCGGTGACCGATCATCTGCTGATCGAGCTGGCCCCCATCGCCGACGACGCCGTGGTGCTGGCGAGCGAGGTGCATGACCCCGCCAGCGGGTGGCGGGGCGAGATCTTCTTCCTGCCCCATCCGGACACGCTCGGCGTGCTCGAGCGGGCCCATACGGGACTGAGATGACGAGACCTCGGTCGCTTCGGGCCGGCGAGCTGCGCGTCTCGGGGGCGCCGGACAGGCTGGCAATCCACGGGTTGGGATCGTGCGTGGCGGTCTTCGTCTACGACCCGGGTGCCCGCATCGGCGGCCTGGCCCACATCCTCTTGCCCGGCCCGCCCCGACGTCCCACCGATCACGTCGGCCGTTACGCCACGACGGCCGTCGCCGCGATGGTGGAGGAAACCATCCGGCTGGGAGCGAAGCGCTCGGCGCTCTGCGCCAAGGTCACCGGTGGCTCGAGGATGTTCGCCTATGACACGACGTCCGCGCGGCCGACTGTCGGGGACAAGAACATCGAGGCGGCTCTCCAGGCCCTCGAGGAGGCCCGCGTGACGATTGTCGCCACCGAGGTCGGCGGAGAGATCGGGCGCAACGTCGTCGCCGATCTGACCGACGGCAGCCTGACCATCTCGACGGTGCGGGGCGAGCCGAAGGTCGTCTAGCAGACGGTGTGCTTATCGATGAGCTTGGTCAGGACTTCGCGCGGCGCGGCGCCGACGTACTGCTCGACGACCCTGCCGTCCCGGAACAGGAGCAGGGTCGGGATGCTCTGGATGCCGTAACGGCCGGCCAGGGTGCTCTCGTCGTCGACGTTCACCTTGCCCACGCGCACCTTGCCGGCGTATCTCTCGGCCAGATCTTCCAGGATGGGCGCCACCATGCGGCAGGGACCGCACCACTCCGCCCAGAAGTCGACCAGGATCGGCGCTCCGGGCCTCTTGACCTCGGATTCGAAGTTGCTGCTCGTCAGCGTGACGATGTGTTTGCTCATCGGCTCTCCCGGATCCTCTGCCAGCACAAAGGGCGGTCTTCTTATACCATAGCGGCGGGACGGCCACCAAGGAACCCGCGCCGGTGGGGCGCGATCGCGGACTCGCGGATCCCGACCGTCCCATGGATAAGATGCGCGACACCCCGCTTCGGTTGCGTTCCCACAGGCGCTGGGGCCAGAACTTCCTGGTCAACCAGGGGGCGGCCGCTACGATCGTCACCGCCTTCCGTCCCCGGCCGGAGGACCGGGTCCTGGAGGTCGGTCCAGGTCACGGTGCTCTGACGCGGCGCCTGGCCGGACGCGTTCGGAACCTGGTGGCCCTCGAGGTCGATCCGGCTCTGGTCCCCGTCCTCCGGCGGGACCTCGAAGGAAACCGGGGGCTCGAAGTCCTCGAAGGGGACGTCCTGGCGATCGACCTGCGCTCCCTGCTGCGTCGGATCGGGGCGACGCCCGACGAGCCCGCCCGGGTCATCGCCAACCTGCCGTACAACATCGCCACGGCCGTCATCCTGCGACTCCTCGAGGAACGCGCCCTGCTGCGGGATCTTCTGGTCCTGGTCCAGCGCGAAGTGGCCCAGCGCATCGCCTCAGCGCCCGGCCGAAAGAGCTACGGCGGCCTGTCCGTGCTCTGCCAGGCGCGCGCGCGCGTCGAGATGCTCCTGACGCTCCGGCCCGGTTCGTTCCGTCCGATCCCGAAAGTCGAGTCGGAGCTTGTCCGGCTCACGCTGTCTGGACCTCGGGACGAGTCGGCGCGCGCCGGCGGCGCCCTGCCACCTGGACATCTCGAGGCGTTGCTGCGCGTCGCCTTCGCCCAGAGACGGAAGACGCTCCTCAACAACCTGGCCCATTTGCCGGGGCCGCGGGGAGCGCCTCTGGGCCCGGCGGAGGCCGAACGGCTCATCCGGCGCGCCGGTGTCGAGCCCGGCGCCCGTCCCGAGGAGATCCCGGTCGCGGGATTCACCACCCTGGCGCGCGCGTGGCCGGCGGTATAATCCGCGGTGTGACGACCCGCGCTCGAGCGGACCACGCGTCCCGTACGCATCCGGCCCTGCAGATCGTTCCGCTCGGTGGTCTCGGCGAATTCGGCAACAACTGCGCCGTCCTGCGCTACGGCGGCGACCTGGTGGTCATCGACGCCGGCCTGTCGTTTCCCGAGGAGCAGTTCCTCGGTGTGAACTTTGTCATTCCCGACCTGAGCTACATCACCGAGCGCGCTGCGGAAGTGCGCGGCATCCTCCTGACGCACGGCCACGAGGACCACATCGGAGCCCTTCCCTATCTCTACGACAAGATCCGGGTGCCGGTGTACGGCAGCGACTTCACGCTCGGGCTCGCGGCCCGGAAGCTGCGCGAGCACAACCTGCCGCACGAGCGGCAGATGAAGCGCGTCAAGGCGGGCGACGAGGTGACCCTCGGGCCGTTCGTCATCGAGTTCATCCAGGTCACGCACAGCATCCCGGGCTCGCTAGGGATCGCCGTCCGGACGCCGGTCGGAACCGTCATTCACACCGGCGACTTCAAGATGGACCAGACACCGACCGACGGGCGCACCTTCGACTTTCAGTCGTTCTCCTACCACGGGGATCAGGGGGTCCTGGCCCTGCTCTCGGACAGCACCAACGCCGAAGTGCAAGGGTTCACCGGGTCGGAGCGCCAGGTCGGCGAGGCGCTCGACCACCTGTTCCACAGGGCGGCCGGCCGAATCGTCATCAGCACGTTCTCCAGCAACGTGCACCGCATCCGGCAGGCGGTCGACCTGGCGGTGGCGCACCGCAGGAAGGTGGCCCTCGTCGGCTC
>DAISWT010000322.1:0-3566 GCA_036826235.1 Acidobacteriota bacterium
CACCATGATGCCGGAGATTTTCGGTCCGATGATGTAGCCGACCCCCAGATACTCCGGGACGATCTCGCAGTTGACCGTGGCGTTCGGCAGCGCCGAAGTCTTGCTGAAGATTTTCTCGGGAACCTCCTTGAAGAAACCCAGGACGGTATTGAACAGCTTGTAGATCATCGCAACGCCGAGGCCCCCGAAGACGAGCTTCGCCATGGTGCCGCCCTTCTCGCCCGCGACCAGGACGTCGGCGCAGGCGGTCCCCTCGGGATAGGCCAGGACGCCGTGCTCCTGCACGATGAGCGAGCGGCGCAGGGGAATCATCATCAGCACGCCGAGGAAGCCGCCGGCCAGCGCCAGCATCAGGATCGGCCAGTACTGGAAGAAGTTCTCGCCGCCCGCGCCCGGGGACAGGAACAGGAAACCGGTGACCGTGAAGACGATGCCGGCGGCCACAGATTCCCCCGCCGAGCCGATGGTCTGCACGATGTTGTTCTCCAGGATGGTCGAGCCGATCTTCTTGAACACGGCAATCGACAGGACGGCGATCGGAATCGACGCGCTCACGGTCACCCCGGCCCGGAGCGCCAGATAGACCGTGGCCGCTCCGAACAGGACCGCGAAGAAGGCGCCCAGGGCGATCGCCTTCGGAGTGAACTCCGCCACGCTCGCCTGGTCCGCCACGAACGGCTTGAACCCCTTCGCCGCGGTGGCCCGTGCGCCGGCCGTCCGGGTCTCGGTCTTCATGCCGACTGTCTCCTTTCGCGGTAGCCGCGCCTGTTTTTCGACTTGCCTGAGTGCGAAGTGGGGACTGCGACTGATTTCGGCGGACTCTACCTCAGCCCCCGGGGAGTGTCAAACGGCGCCGGCATCCCGGTTATACTGGTCGGCCTTCCGGAGCCCATGGACGGGCCCCGCGAGCCACGGCAGGATGAAACGGCGAACCGACTTGCTGGTCCGACTCCTGGCGATCGTCGCCGTCGCGGCCCTGGCGATGAACGCGTGCCGGGGCGCCGGAGAGGGATCGATGCAGACGCCCGAGGACGCCGACACGCGGCCCTACCTGCTGGAGACGGTGGACGAGTTCGCCGTGGCGCGGGTGTACGCCGACGGGTTCGACGGGCTCTCCCGACAGGAGCGCGTCCTGGCCTTCTACCTGTACCGGGCGGCGCTCGCCGGGCGCGACATCTTCTACGACCAGATGGGCAGGGATGTCCTCGAGATCCGCGATCTCTTGGAGGAAATCCTGACCCACCCGGAGGACGTCGACCCGCAGTTCCGGGACAGGCTGCTGCGCTATCTGAAGCTGTTCTGGATCAACAACGGCAACCACAACGACCGCACCCGCCAGAAGTTCGTCCCGGAGTTCACCTTCGCCGAGCTGCAGACGGCGGCCCGCGCGGCGGTGCGTAACGGCGCGCACCTCAAGCTGGCCCTCCGGGAGACTCTCGAGCAGAAGCTGGCCCGCCTGCAGCCGGCGATTTTCGATCCCGCCGTCGACCCGCTGTCGACCTGCAAGACGCCGCCACCGGGGCAGGACATCCTGACGTGCAGCAGCGTGAATTTCCAGGAGGGGCTGGGTCTCGCCGACCTGAACGGGGTTGTCGAGAAGTACCCGCTCAACTCCCGCCTGATGAGGCGGGACGGCCGGATCGTCGAGGAGGTCTACCGCGCCGGGCGCAAGGACATTCCTCCCGGCCGGTACGCCAAGGAGCTCCGGACGGTGATCGGCTTCCTGGAGAAGGCGCGTGCCTTCGCCGACGAGTCGCAGGCCACGGTCCTGGACCGCCTCATCGACTACTTCGCGACCGGCGACCCCGGCGCGTTCAAGGCCTACAACATCGAGTGGGTGAAGCACGACTCGCCCGTGGACGCGGTGATCGGCTTCATCGAGACGTACAAGGACCCGCGCGGGCAGAAGGGGGCCTACGAGGGAATCGTCCACTTCGTCGACACGCGCATGACCCGCCTGCAGAAGGACCTCGCGGGTCTGGCGCAGTACTTCGAGGACAGGGCGCCCTGGGACGGGCGTTACAAGCGCCGGGGGTTCAACATCCCGATCGCCAACGCCGTCAACGTCCTGGTCGGCACGGGTGACGCCGGTCCGATGCCGCCGATCGGCGTCAACCTGCCGAACGAGGAGGAGATCCGGGAGCGCTACGGCAACAAGAGCGTGTCGCTGGTCAACGTGATGGACTCCTACGGGCGGGCGGTGCACGCCAAGATGGTCGACGAGTTCTTCCTGCCGGAGGACCGCGCCCTGCAGCAGAAGTTCGGCTCCATCGACGACCTGCTGCAGACGACGATGCACGAGGTCCTCGGTCACGCCTCGGGCAAGGTGAGCGACGCTCTCAAGGGTGATCCGCGCGACCATCTGCGCGAGTACTACTCGGCCCTCGAGGAGGCGCGGGCGGAGCTCATCGCGCTGTTCAACTTCTTCGATCCCAAGCTGGTCGAGATCGGCGCCATCCCCTCGCCCGAGGCCGCCGAGGCGGCCTACCGGGACTACGCCACCAACGATCTGTACCTGCTGCGCCGCGTGCGCCACGGGGACGTCCTGGAGGACGATCACATGCGGGCGACGCACCTGATCGTCGGCTACCTGCGCGAAGTGACGGGGGCGATCGAGCTGGTCCGGCGCGACGGCAAGACCTACTCGCGCGTCAAGAACATCGCCGCGATGCGGCGGGGAGTGGCCGAGCTTCTCGGGACCATCCAGCGCATCAAGGGCGAGGGCGATTACCAGGGCGCCCGCGATCTGACCGAGCGCTATGCGGTGCGCATCGACCCCGCGCTGCGCGACGAGATCGTCGCCCGCGCCCGGCAGGCCGGCGTCCCCTCCTACGTGGCCTTCGTCATGCCCGACGTCGTGCCGGAGCGCGCCATGACAGGGGAGGTCTGGGACGTGCGTCTCGCCTACACCTCCGACCTGGCGACGCAGATGCTCAAGTACTCCGGCAAGCTTCCACTCGAGGAGCCGATCCCCGCCCCCTCGCCGGCCGGAAAGACCCGCTGACAGCGCGGTTCGCGATCCCCGCTTTCCGTCCCATCCGCATGGCCCGGGTCCGCGCGGCAACCTATATTGGGACTGGCCGCGCCCTCGTGCGGCGCTGGGAGCGTCATGCGGCCGACTCCGATCGATGGTTCAAGGTGTCCACGTTTCGCCACGGCACTTCTGATCGCGGCCCTGGTATCGCTTCTGACGGGCTGTCTGGTGTTCAGGCGCTACGACATGACCCGGATCCACCAGGACGCCGCCGCCATGCCGCGCAACCCGGTCATCGTCCTCCACGGCTTCCTGGGCAGCCGGCTGAAGAACCGCCACACGCAGGAATCGGTGTGGGGCCGGGTGCTGAACGCCATCCGCCGCGGCAAGCCCGACGATCTGGCGCTGCCGATCGACCGCCTGCCGCTGAGCGAGGACCGGGACGACCTGGTGCCCTACGCCATCTGCGAGACGGTGATGGGGGTGAAATTTTACGGCGCCATCCTGGACGCGCTGCGGGACGTCGGGGGCTACAGCCTGGGCGACATCAACAACCCGCATCCCGGCGACTCGATGTTCATCTACAACTACG
>DAISWT010000323.1:0-976 GCA_036826235.1 Acidobacteriota bacterium
GGGCGTGGTCTGGTCTCGACGCTCGGGGCCTCGCCGGGGACGGTGGCTTCGGCGGAGGCCTCGGCGCGGCGCTTCGGCCTCCCCGCTTCGGCCCCGGTCTCCGGCGTCTTGACCGTCTCCTTGACGTGCGCCAGTGGAACGGAGGGCGGATGCGCCGTCGGTGTCTCCGCGCCGCTGTCCAGCGCTCCGGGCATCCCGCCGGTGTCGATCAAGGACATCAGGTCGACTTCGCTCTGATCGACGGGGGCGGCGGTCGCCTTCGCGCCGGTGCCGCGCAGCAGCCCGCGCTCTCTGTCCTTCAGGTTGAGCTGAGCCAGCTCGGTCTCCCAGGCGGCGGTCTCGTCGTGATCCTTGAGCGTGGCCACCGGTATCCCGGCCGCCTGCGACGGCTGACCGGCCTTGACCGCGCCAGGAGCCGCTGACTTCCCCATCGAGGCCGCGGCGACCGGAGCTCCGGCCGCGCCCTGCGATGCGGGGGGCGCAGGTCTGGCCACGGGCGCCGTCGGTGCCTTCTTGGGCTGGCCGGCCACGATCGGCGGCGGAGCGACTTCCGGGGAAGCTGCGGGCGCCTTCACCTCCACCGGCGGCCCCGCGGTCGCGATTTCGGGCGATGGACTCTTCGGAACGACGCGTGAGGAGGGTGGTCTGACCGTTTTCGCCTCCACGACCGTCTCGTGGGGCGGCCCGGTCGGTTTTGGCTGCGAGGCCGCGGGAGGCGCGGCGGGGGCGGGACCCCGGACGCCGGCCTCGTTCAGCTCGAACGGTGACTCCTCCACCGCCGCGGCCAGCGCCTGATCCTCGAAGGCCGCCTCGAGCGTCGCGCGCGCCGCGACCTCCTCCTGCAGCTTCGCCTGGTCTCCGGACGCCGGAAGCGGCTCGCTCCCGGGCGCCACCGGCGGGGCTCCTTGTTCGTCGCCCGGCTCCGGCCCGCCATACATCTCCGGGATCTGCGGGGACGCCGCCAGCGGCGGCTCCC
>DAISWT010000323.1:1095-3555 GCA_036826235.1 Acidobacteriota bacterium
GCCGCCTTCAGACTCTCCTGGATCTTGTCCCGGATCTCCTTGAGGAGCGCCTTGCCGCCCGGATGCCCTGCATCGAGAGTGAAGACCTTCTTGCACTCCGCCTCGGCTTCCGCGTAGCGCTCCTGGGTCAGGAGCTCGCGGGCGAGCGTGAGGTGCTCCTCGATGAACGGGGTCGACTCGAAGGCGTGCTGGGCCTCTTCCAGGAGCCTCACCAGCTCGGCAGAGTCGGGCCCGAGAGGCAGCAGGCCCTGGGCCCCCTCGATCGCTTCGCTGAACCGGCGCTCGGCCATGAGCTGCTTGACCCGCGCGATGCCGAGGTCGAGCTGGGCCTCCGCCTCCTCGGCGGGCAGCTCGGCGGCGAGCACTTCGGCCCCGTCGGCGGTGACGTCGGGACCCTCGGACGGGCCCGCCGGGGCGGCCGCATCGAAGTCTCCGAGGAGGAGGGTGGCCATGCGGATGCCCTCCCGCGCCTTCTGGCTCTGGGGATCGACTGTGAGCGCCTCTTTCCAGGCGTCAATCGCCCCCTTGTACTCTCCGTTGTTGTAAAGGGAGGAAGCCTTCGATAGGAGTTCCTGAAGTCTCTCGTCGTCGATCACGACTCCGCCCGAGCGGGGCAGACCGGCCCCCGCAACGGCTCAATTTATGCCGTGGAGACGGGAAGTCAAACGCCGGGAGGGACTTCGGAGGAGGCGGGCGGGCCTTCAGGAGGCCTTGCGGGTCGAGGCGGCGGCTTTCTTCAGCGCGTCCTTGAGGACCGGCAAATCCTTGAATCCGGGGTTCAGCTCCTCGACCTTGGCGAACGCCTCGGTCGCGGTCTTGACGTCGTTCTTGCCCGATAACGCCACGATCCCCAGATTGAGCCAGGTCTGCCAGTGCTTCGGCTCGTAAGTGAGGGAGGTCCGGAACTGCGCGATCGCATCGTCCGCCATGCCCATCTCGTACAGACAGATGCCCATGTCGGTCCGGGCGTCGACGTCCTTGGGAGCGATCGCGAGCCCCTTCTTGTAGAAGTCGACCGCCTGGTCGAATTTGCGCGCGTCGTGGTACATGTTGGCGAGCCGCAGGAGAGCGGTCACGTCCTTCGGGTCCTTCTCGATCGCCGCTTTGAGCGCGGTGATCTCCTGGAACACCTGCGCCATCATCTGCTCGTTTCCCCCGCCCGGGGCGCCGGTTGCGGACGCGTCCGCCGGAGCCGCTCCGCCCGCGGGCGGGACACTCTGTCCCATGCCGAGGTTGCCCGCCGCCGGCACCGGAGAGGCCTGCTGCACGACCTTCGGCTCGAGCACTGCGTACGCGATGAGGTAGCCGACGAGGAATCCGAACAGGATGCCCGAAACGAGGAACTGGAGCTGGTCTTTATTCATCCGCGAGCGGACGCTAGCACAGCGGTCCGCGCGAATCAAGGTTCGCCCCGCTGTGCTATAGTCCGCGCGTGACGCCCGAGACGTCGCCCGCGCGCTCGCGGTTCCGGCCGCGCACGCGGCTTCCCCTCACCATCGGCGCTCTCCTGGTCGGCGTGTTCGTTCTGTGCGCCGCGGCCGCTCCGCTCCTGACCGGCTGGCTGGGTTACGACCCGTACGAGCAGGCCGGATCGCGCTCGATCACGCCGCCGACCCCTCCGAGTCGGGAGAATCTGCTGGGCACCGACGCTCTCGGGCGCGATCTGTTGAGCCGCCTGATCTACGGGGCGCGCATCTCCCTCGAGGTGGGTGTCGTGGCCGAGCTGATCGCGCTCGCCATCGGCACGTTCCTCGGCGCCTGCGCGGGGTACGCCGGCGGGCGCACCGATGCGTTCCTCATGCGCTGCGCCGACCTGGTGTTCGCGTTCCCGGATCCCCTCCTGGCGCTGGCGATCATCGCCGCGGTGCCCGAGCCCGAGACGGCGCCGCTGCTGCGACTTCTGCCGCACCCCTCCGTCGGCATCGTCTTCCTGGTGCTCGGCTGTCTCGGCTGGGCCCGCATCGCCCGCCTAGTGCGCGCCGAGTTCCTGCGGCTCCGCGAGCAGGAGTTCGCGCAGGCGGCGCAGGCTCTCGGAGCGAACGGCACCCGGGTCGTGCTGCGCCATCTGCTGCCGAATGCGCTCCGCCCGCTGATCGTCGCCGGCACGCTCGGCGTCGGCGGCAACATCCTGATGGAGGCCTGGCTGTCGTTTCTCGGTGTCGGCGCGCGGCCGCCCCTGCCCTCCTGGGGCACCATGGTGACGGAGGGCCAGGCCTACTTCCTCGCCAAGCCCTGGGTCTGCGCCGCTCCGGGCCTCGCCATTCTTCTGGTGGTGCTTGGCTTCAACCTTCTCGGAGACGGTCTGAGCGATCTCCTCGACCCGCGCCGCGGCCGGGTGATCGCCTGAGCGGAGACACGCGCATGCTCGATCTCGGCACCCTTCGTTTCTCGAGGCACGGACGCGCCCGCGGCCTTCTTCTTCCGGCTCTGCTGGCGGCCGCCGGCATGGCCGCCGTCGCG
>DAISWT010000324.1:0-3545 GCA_036826235.1 Acidobacteriota bacterium
CCGGCATCAGGACGATCATCCGTTCCGCGAGCGCTCCCGGGACCGGGCCGCCCCTGTCGCCGGCGGCCGCGCCGCCCGCCGGTCGTGCGTCGTCGTCCGCCAGGGAGAGCTCCGCCGGAGCGTCGGCGCGCCCGAGGCGGATCACCGGCCCGCCGCTGGGCGGGGCCAGGACCACGTGGTGCGTCGAGGCGTCACGCACCAGGAAGCGGCACGGAACACGGTCGGTGGGACGCGGCGGCTCCTCGGGCTGGCACGACAGGTCGGCCTGCACGTCGCCCGGCGCCCGTTTGATCAGGGCGCGCAGGTCGGGCAGCGCCGGCTCGCCTATCAGCGCCAGGAGCCTGAGCCCTTCGAGGCGGTGGGGCGTATAGTCGCGGCCCGCGTAATCGCGCGCGCGCGCAATCCCTTCCTTCACCCACGCATCGCGCGGTTCCGTGTGGCGCTCGAAGTACCACTGGCGCCAGCGCGTCAGGGCATTGCGCCGGTCGTCCTCCGTTCCTGCCGGATCGTAGTGGAACGACTGGCAGGTGATCACCTCGAGCGCGCGGTGCGCGCTGTCACCGATCCGCCGGGTCCCCTCCTCCGCGATGATCCGGCGCGCGTCGGTTAAGCGCGCCAGCAGGTACGGCACGGCATCCTGCATCAGGTGGCGCCGGGCCGCCTCGATGACCGCCTCGATCACCCACGCGTCCGGGTCCTCGAGATAGGCGCGGTAGCTCTCGAAGGCGGCGCAGCCGGCGTCGGCCAGCGCGCGCACGGCGTGCTCGCGCACCCGACCGCTGCGGTTCTTCGCGTAGGCCGCGAGCGTCTTGCAGGAACCTCCGCCCTCGAGACGCAGCGCTTCCAGGATGCGCGGCCGTGCTTGCTCGTAGTCCTCTTCGGCCAGGTACGGCAGGACCGGATCGAACGCGACGCGCGCCGGGGAGGGCGCCGCCGGGACGACGGGCGTCGCGACCGCCGCCCCGATCGCCCCGGTCAGAGCGACCAGGACGCGGGCGGCGAGCAATCGTGTCGGCGCTCCGCCGGCGCGGGCCGACGGCCCCGCGCGCCCCGATGATCCCTGCGTCCGGGCGGGCACCTGGACACTTGTGGCTGCCGAACGTGTCAAAAACTTGCCTCCCCGTTTGCCGGCATATATATATTGGTCGGGATGGAACAAACAAGACCTCGTTGCCTTGACGCTCCTCGGACCGTGTGCTACAGTCGGCGCCATCGCACAGAGAACGGTCTCGAGTGATCCCGTGGGGAGCATCGGCTCCTCATTCTTCCTTCCCGCAGTCGCCCGGCCGATTCGCCGGGCGATCGACAAGCGACCGACCGCCGCATCGGGTGGAAGGGTGTCTGTCGAGCGGGGCTCAACGATCCACCCGGAACCCACCGGGTCTTTCAGGGAGGTCTCCATGTGGGACAAGAGAGACGCCAGCGGTCGCCCGAGCGAGTCACCTGTTAATCCCGTTTATACTTCCGATCCGTCGAAGGGAGGTCGCATCGTGAACATCGGACCGTCGATTTTTATCAAGGGCGAGCTGCAGGGCGACGAGGATCTCACGATCGATGGACGCGTCGAAGGGAAGATCGAGCTGCGGGATCACAATCTGACCATCGGTCCGAACGGCAAGATCAAGGCTGATCTGCACGCCAACACCATCGTGATCGCCGGCGACGTCCAGGGCCATGCCTACGCCAAGGAGCGGGTCGAGATCGCCCCGACCGGGCGCCTGAACGGCGACATCGCCGCCCCGCGCATCACCATCGCGGACGGCGCGCATTTCAAGGGGAGCGTCGACATGGAGCGCACCTCCGAATCGGCTCGCAAGCCCGCGGCCCCGGTGAAGTCCGAAGAGGTCCGCCGCATCCCCGAGATGAAGGACGACGTGAAGCTCCAGGGCTCCCGCCTGTAACGGCCGGCGCCCAGGGACTCTGCCCGGCCCGCCCGTGCAGGGTCCCCGCCCCGGGGCCGGCGGCCCCGGGGCGGATGCCGGCCGCGGGGCGCCTGGCGCTTCGCGTCGTGTCCACCGGGGGATCGGGGAGCGCGAGTCATGCTGCATCTGTTCCGAAGAATCGGCCTGCAGGACGGCGTCCCGATCGACGGCATGACGGGCGGTGTCGCGGTCTCGCACATCCTCGCCAAGTTCAGCAAGCGGCTCCGTCAGATGGAGAAGCCGCACCTTCTGGATCTCGGACGGCTTTCCGGCTCCAACATCGAGTTTTTTGCGCAGCGCGGCTGCAAGGTGCACGTCGAGGATCTCCTTCTGTCTCTCGAGGGCGCGCCCGCGACCGGCCCGGGAAGTGACGTCGGCGCGGCCCCGCGGACGGGCGATGATTCGCCGGCGGAGCGCGGGATCGTGCGCGCCACCGACAGCCTGGCGGCCCCATCGGCCCCGGCGGCGGCGCGCCCCGTCCCCCCCGGCGCTCCCGTAGTGGCGGCGCCGGCGCACGCCGCATCCTCCGGGTCGCCCGCGCGCCCCGGCGCCCGCCCGTCACGGCGCATCGTGCTTCCGCCGCGGACCTTTGCGTCCACCGCCGTGCCGCGGGCCCGCCCGGACGCGCCGCAGGCCCCGGCCCGGACCGGGACCGCCGGCCAGTGGGCCGCGGTCCAGAACGCCAGCCTGCCCACGCAGTTCGATTATCCCGATGAGACGTTCGAGGCGATCGTGGCGTGGGACATCTGCAATTTCTACGCGCCAGCCGCGATGCGACTCCTGGCCTCCGAGGCGCGCCGCATCCTGAAGCCGGGCGGGCTGCTCCTGGGCTATTTCCACGCGCGCCGGCCGGACGGACCCGACACGCCCCGGCGCTACCGTATCCTCGATGAGACGCACGTCGCCTGCGACGAGCAGCCGGGTCCGCCGCTGCAGCGCCAGGTCTACCAGAACCGCGACATCGAGAAGATGTTCACCGGCCTGTCGATCGTCGAGCTGTACTTCCTGAAGAACGCGACGCGCGAGATTCTCATGGAAAAGAAGACGGCGCGCTCCGCGGGCGCCCGCACGCTGGTCCGGCCCGCCACCCCCAGGGTTCGCTTCACGATCGAATAGGCAAATGCCCGCCCCGGCCCCCGGGACGGTATAATCTCCGCTTTCCGAAGAGGACGCAGGTGCCCGGACACGCCCGCCGCGGCGACATCCGCAACATCGCCATCATCGCCCACGTCGATCACGGCAAGACGACGCTGGTCGATCGTCTGCTGCAGCAGACCGGCACGTTCCGCGCCAACGAGCGCATCGTCGAGCGCGTGCTCGACAGCAATGAGCTGGAGCGCGAGCGGGGCATCACGATCCTGTCGAAGAACGCCTCCATCCGCTACCGCGGAGTCAAGATCAACATCGTGGACACCCCCGGCCACGCCGACTTCGGCGGCGAGGTCGAGCGCATCCTCGGGATGGTCGACTGCGCTCTCCTGCTGGTCGACGCCGCCGAGGGCCCGCTCCCGCAGACGCGCTTCGTCCTCAAGAAGGCGCTCGAGCTCGGCATGCGTCCGATCGTCGTCATCAACAAGATCGACCGCGCGGACGCGCGCCCGCACCAGGTGCTGGACGAGGTGT
>DAISWT010000325.1:0-3544 GCA_036826235.1 Acidobacteriota bacterium
CCCAGGCCCGCCGCTTCAAGGCGGCGGTGAGCGGGGCGAGCATCTCCAATATCCTCGCCGGCTACGGCACCGATCAGTATGTGCGGGAATACGAAGTCGAGCTGGGCGCACCCTGGAAAGCCGCCGATACTTGGGTCAGGCTGTCTTCCCCGTTCCTGCACGCCGACCGGATCACCACGCCAACGCTGTTCCTGTGCGGCGACAAGGACTTCAACGTGCCGCTGCTCAACTCCGAGCAGATGTACCAGGCGCTGCGCAGCCTCGGCCTCGACACCGAGCTGATCATCTATCCCGGCCAGTACCACGGCATCCGCAAGCCGAGCTACCTGAAGGACCGGGAGGAGCGCTATCTCGCCTGGTACGGCAAGTATCTGAAGCCGGAGGGCGCGAAGACGGCGACCGGACAGCCGTAACCGGGCGCGCGACCGTGGATCGGGAGCTGCAGCACCACGCCGAGCTGGACCGCCGCCTCGTCGAGGCGGCCAAGCCGATCAAGATCCTCAGCCACCTGGAGTGGCCGGCACGCGCCTACCACGAGTTCGTGAAGGGATGGAGGGCCGGCCGCCCGGCGCTGCCGGTGGTCGAGACGCCGAAGCTCGAGTTCGCGGAGAGCGCGCGGGAGCTGCGCGCCGTCGCGGATGGCTGCGACGCGTCCCATCCCGTCGGGCGGTACGTCAGGGACACGGCCGAGAGCTACATCACGGCGGCGCGCATGCTGGAGAGCACCGGCACGCCCGCTTTCACGCAACTCTCGGGCGAGCTGTACGGCAGACCCGGGGACGGCTTCGGGGCCGGAGGCCTGAACAACCTCGACGCCGCGCAGCATTTCATCCACGCCTCGGACGAGCTGACCGCCCAGTGCTCGCGCCGGGACGAGGACGTCCGCCTGACACCGGAGTCCGTCGCCGAGACGCTGCGCCGTCAGGTCGCACCCTTCTTCAAGGAACACCCCTTCGAGGTCGTGGTCGAGGCCGACCTGGCGTCGCGGGCGGCCGCCGGCGCGCGGCGGCTGCGTCTCCGGGGGCACACCGCCTTCCACCCCGCCGACATCGGACAGCTCCTGCAGCACGAGGCCTACGTCCACTCGGCGACCATGCTCAACGGCCGCGAGCAGCCGCACCTCAAGAGCCTGGGCCTCGGAGCACCGCGCACCACCATGACGCAGGAGGGCCTGGCGACCTTCGCCGAGCTGATCACCACGACCATCGACCTGAGCCGGCTGCGGCGCATCGCGCTGCGCGTCGAGGCGATCCACCGGGCGCTGGAAGGAGCCGACTTCATCGAGGTGTTCCGCTTTTACCTTGACGCGGGCCAGAACCTGGACGACAGCTACCACTCGACGATGCGTGTGTTCCGCGGCGGCGACCCGCGCGGCCGGGTCGTGTTCACGCGCGACGTGATCTACGTGCAGGGGCTGGTGTTTACCCACACCTTCCTGCGCAAGGCGATCGAGGCCGGCCGGGCCGACTACCCCTCCTACCTGTTCGCCGGCCGCCTCGCCTGGGGCGACGTCCTGGCGCTCGAGCCGTTCTTCCGCTCCGGCTTCCTGGCCGGCCCGCTGCTGCAGCCCGATTGGGCAGCCAATCTCCTGTGTCTCGCGGCCTACCTGACCTGGTCCGTGCTCGCCAACCGGATCCACCTGGGCGACATCAAGCTGGACGATTTCCGGCATCGGCAGCCGTAGTAGAATGCGCGCATGACGAATGTTTTCGATGACGTGACGCGAGCCATCGGTCACACGCCCCTGGTGCGCCTGAACGCCCTCGGCAAGGACACCGGCGCCACCCTCTACGCCAAGCTGGAGTACGTGAACCCCGGTCACTCGGTGAAGGATCGGATCGCCGTGCAGATCGTCGACGACGCGGAGCGCCAGGGGCTCCTCAAGCCGGGCGGGACGATCATCGAGTGCACCAGCGGCAACACCGGGATGGGGCTGGCGATGGTCGGTGCGGCGCGCGGCTACCGGATGATCTTCGTGATGCCCGACAAGGTCAGCGGTGAGAAGATCAAGGCGCTGCGCGCCTTCGGAGCCAAGGTGATCACCACGCCCACCGCCGTGTCGCCCGAAGACCCGCGCAGCTACTACGTGGTGGCGAAACGGATCGCACAGCAGACATCCAACTGCTTCTTCGCCAACCAGTATCATAACAAGAGCAATCCCGAGGCGCACTACCGCACCACCGGCCCGGAGATCTGGGACCAGACCGGCGGCGCGGTGGACGCGGTGGTCATCGCCACGGGCACCGGCGGGACGCTCAGCGGCACCGCCCGCTACATCAAGGAACGCAAGCCGTCGGTCAAGTTCGTGCTGATCGACCCGATCGGGTCGATTCTGTACGACTACTTCAAGACGAAGCGCATCATGAGCACGTTCAAGACCTACAAGGTCGAGGGGTTCGGCGAGGACTTCCTGCCCACGACGCTCGATTTCTCCCTGGTGGACGAGTGCTATCAGGTGACCGACAAGGAGTGCTTCCTGACGGCGCGCGAGCTGACCCGCAAGGAGGGGCTGTTCTCCGGCGGCTCGGCCGGCGGCGCCGTGTGCGGCGCGATCAAGTTCGCAAAGGAGTATCCCCAGTGCAGGACGATCGTGGTGATCCTGCCCGACTCGGGGTCGCGCTATCTCAGCAGGGTCTACGACGACGACTGGCTGCGCGAGAACTCCTTCCTGGACGACGAGGCGACCTACGGCCACCTGAAGGACATCGTCGAGCGCCAGCGCCGGCACCCCCTGATCACCGCCGACACCGCGGACGGCGTGCTGCAGATCATCTCGCTCATGAAGAAGCACGGCATCTCGCAGCTTCCCGTGATGGACGGCGGCCGCCTGGCGGGCATCATCTCCGAAGTGGATCTGCTGAACGCGCTCCTGAAGGACCCCGACAGCGTCGACCGCCCGGTCGGCGATCTGGTGGACCAGAATTACGTCCTCGTCCCCGCGGATTCACCCGTCGGCCGGCTGGCCGGCATCTTCACGGAAGGGAAGGTGGCCCTGGTGCAGGAGGGGGATAAGATCACCGCCGTGGTCACGAAGATCGATCTCATCGACCACATGGCGGGGGTGATGCGCTAGAACTGGGCAGCTAGTCGATCACCACGCGGATCGGCTGGTCCGTGATCGGCAGCACGACCACCTGACCGGTCGCCGGGGCTCCCGCCTGTTCCTGAACGGCCCGCGTCTCCTCTTTCCTGCATTCGATCACCAGAGCCTCCGGTGTCGCCCGGACCGACGTCACGACGAGGCGCGACGGAGGATCGCCCGCAAGGTCGTACCTCAGCAGGATCGCCATTTCCTTGTCGAACGCGATCGCGGCAGCCGGCGCCCCCGCGCCTTCGAACAGCGCCGCCCATCCCTGTTCCGTTCGAATGACCTGGTAATCGTGTCCGCGATCCGGAACCCCGGCGACGGGCAGGACGCGCCACGGCACACTCGTCTCCGACGGCGCCGGTGGAGGAGGAGTCGCCTCGGGCGGCGCGGGCCCGGGCGTCGGGGCCGCTGCAGGCGCCGGGGTCCCGGCGGGCCCGGATGCGGCCCCTTCGCTGC
>DAISWT010000326.1:0-3523 GCA_036826235.1 Acidobacteriota bacterium
GGACATCTCGCGCATGTTCTCGACCGCCGACATGATCTGCTCCGAGCCGAGGGTCTGCTCGGTGGTCGCCTTCTTGATTTGACCGGCCAGCTCGCGCACTTTCTCGACGGCCAGCCCGACGGCCTGACTGCCGCGGGCCTGCTCGCGGGTCGCCGCGACGATCTCGCCGACCCGCACCGAGGATCTGCGGGCCGACTCCAGGATCTCCTTCAGCGCCCGCCCGGCCTCGCGCGATCGCTCCGAGCCTCCCTCCACGCGGCGCGTGCCCTCGTGCATCGCGTCCACCGCGCGTCCGGTCTCCGACTGGAACGAGCCGATCAGGTTCTCGATCTCCTTGGCGCTGCTGGCGGTGCGCTCGGCGAGCTGCCTGATCTCCTCCGCGACGACGGCGAAGCCGCGGCCGTGCTCCCCCGCCTGCGCCGCGATGATGGCGGCGTTGAGGGCCAGGAGGTTGGTCTGCTCGGTGACCTCCTGGATGACGTTCAGGATGAGACCGATCTCCTGCCCTTTGCGGCCGACAGACTCGATCACCTGTTTCGTCTGGGAGACGCTGCCGTAGATCCCGTCCATCCCCTCGATGGTCAGCACGACCGCGCGCATGCCTTTCTCGGCGTTCGCCGCCACCAGCTCGGAGATCGCCTTGCTGTCGGCGGCGTTGCGCTCCACCTGGTCGATGACCCGCCCCATCCGCGCCATCGCCTCGGAGGTCTCGGCCACGAACTGGTTGAGGAGCTCGACGTTCCGATCGATCTCCTTGATCGAGGCGACCATCTCCTCCGTGGTCGCGGCGGTGTCCTCGACCGAGATCGTCAGTCCGTCGGCGTGGGCCGCGACTTCTTCGATGGTCGCCACCATGGTCAGAATCGACGACGTGGTCTCCTCCGACGAGGCCGACAGGCTGGCGACGCTCTGGGCGACGTTCTTGGTCGAGCGGGCCGTGGCCTCGGCGGCGCGTGAGACGCGATCGAGCAGCTCGCGCTTGTCGCGCGTTCCGGAGAGGACTCCCGACACCGACGCCTCGATCGTGTCCATCGCCTCGGCCATCCGCCGGGTCTCGTCCTGCATTCCGCCGATGACCGCTTCCAGTCGGTCCGAGAAGGCGTCGATCTCCCCGCCGACCGCGCCGATCTCGTCGGCCGACCGCAGGCCGGCCCGCCGGGTCAGATCGCCGCGGGCCAGGCGCTCCGCGGCCAAGGCGAGCGTCTGCGCCGGCCCGACCACCAGGCGGCGTGTGAAGACGTCGGCCAGGAGCGTGCCGCCGAGCGCGACCAGCAGGCCGAGAAGAGACACCTGCCAGACGAATGTGCGGCGCGCTTCGTCGAGCCCCGCCGCCGCGAAGGCCACCCGGACCTCTCCCGGGAACGCCATCGTCCGAGACGTCGAGACAGCGCCCGGCGCGGCGGCGGGCCCGTCACGGCGCTGGGCGGCGCCGGCCGATCGTGGTCCGAGGCCGTACTCTCCCGGCCCGCCGGCCTCGGGCGGGGCCGGGGCCGTGCCGGGGACGTTCCGCTCCGACGCGATCGCCGACGGGGCCTGTCCCGGCGTTCCACCCGTGATCGGAAACGTGAAGATGTACAGCGAAGCACCGGACACTCCCAGGGTCCGATCGTCGCGACCCTGCGGCGCCAGCGGCACCCCACGAGCCGCGTACACCGGGCGACTTCCGGACGCGCCGCCCTCCGCCAGGACGGACCCGCCTCGATCGACGATCTCCACGTAGACCAGGTCGCCGGCGCCGGTGATCGTGTCGAGCAGAGGCTTCAGCGCGTCGGCTCCGGAGCGCTCGAGCGCCTGTTCCGAGGCGAGCGCGAGCAGGCGCGCCAGGCTGGCGCCGCGTTGCCGCATCGACTCGAACCCCAGTCGATCGACCGCCGCCGCGCCGGCCCAGACCACCAGGGCGCCGAGAACGGCGAGGACCAGCGCGGCACCGAGCACGATCTTCCGGCTGAGACCAGGGACGAAGCCCCGCGTCTCGATTGCGCTGGGACCCTGGATCCCTCTTCCGGCCATCATGCCGCTCCGTCCTCCGTTGTCCTCCCGGCGCCGGCGGCCGGACGCACCTCAGGCAGGGTACGACGGGCCTGAATATAGGGCCCGGTGCCGGCTGGCGCCAACGACCTGCCCCGCCCCGGTGCCGGTCGTTGCTTTTTCGCGCCAGGGGGTGGTAGAAGCCTGCGATGCGCACTCCGGTCCGGTTCCACTCGTTCTTCTGCGGCATGCCCTGCGAACTGACCCTCGATGTTCCAAAGAGCGGGACCGTGGCGGCGGTGGGCGGCTGCCCCGCCTGCCGGGATGAGATCGCCGCCTTCCGCGAGGAGGACCGCCCGCCCGTCGTCGCCGGACGCAGGACCACGCTCGCCGCCGCCATCGACGCCGCCGCCCGCATCCTGAGCGAGGCGCGCGCCGCGTTCATCTACGGCCTGTCGCGCAGCGCCACGGCGACGGCCGGCAGGGCAGCCGCTCTCGCCGCGCTGGTCCGCGGGGTGATCGATGTCGAAGGATCCGAGGAGGTCCGGGCGGACCTGTTCGCGCTGCAGACGTTCGGCCTTCCCACCGCGACCTTCGGCGAAATCCGCGAGCGCGCCGATCTCCTTCTGCTGTGGCGCTGCGATCCGCGTCTCACGCACCGGCACCTGTTCGAAGTCCCTCCGCGGCCGGCGCTGACCGGGGCGCCGGAGCGGGCCGTCGTTGTCGTGCCGGCCGCCGGGCACCCGTCTGCGCCGACGACCGATCCCCCGACGGGGCAGGCCACCGAGCTGATCCTGCCGGTCGGACCGGGCGGCGACCTCGAGGCGGCGCTGGTCTTGCGCGCCATCGCGGGCGGCGCGAGCATCGAGGGCGAGGCCGCCGGCGGCGTGCCGCTCGCGGCGCTGACGAAAGCGTCGGCTCGTCTGCGCCGGGCCAGATACTCCGCCATTCTCTGGGCCCCCGCGGCGACGGCGGGCCCTTCCGGCGCGGCCGTCGCCTCCACCCTGACGCTCCTGGCTCGCGACCTCAACCGGGAGGCGCGCTGCGTCGCGCGGCCGCTGGGCGCCGGCGGGAACGTGGCCGGCGCCATGACGGCCCTCGCGGCGGCCACGGGCTTTCCATGCGCCGTCGGCTTCGGGTCGGGCGCCGCACGATTCGCCCCGGGTGAGTTCGACGCGGCGCGGATGATCGGCGAACGGCGCGCCGACACCGTTATGTTCCTGGGAGCGCGATCCGGGGGACGTATAAAAGATGATACGGGCGCCCGGGGCCGAAAACGCTCCGGAAGTCCCAGGCTGGTGGTCGTGGGACCACGCCTGCCGGCGGAAGTCAGCGACCCGGACGTCTGGATCCCGACCGCCCTGCCGGGGCTGACCTCCGCCGGGACCGCCTTGCGGTCGGACGGCGTGACGGTGGTGTTGCGGGCGCTCCTGCCCACCCGGCGGCCGACCGAGGACGAAGTACTCGACACCCTGACCCGGCGGGTGGGGGAAGAAGCCAGGCGCCGCTAGCCGCGCCAGCCGTTTTCCCGGCGCGGGTACCCCGGAGGCGGAGG
>DAISWT010000327.1:0-3000 GCA_036826235.1 Acidobacteriota bacterium
GAGTCGGTGAAGCAGACCTCGTCCGGGACCGCCAGGAATCCCACCCCGGGATCGTCCACGCACAGGGTCAGCCCGGTGGCCAGGACGAAGATCAGGGAGTCCCCGCCGTGCACGCCTGCGTCGCGCGGGTTGCGGTTCGAGGGACAGTCCGGGAACGGGCCGGGGATCCCCGGCGCCTGGAACATGGCGTTGAAACCGTTCACGATGGCGGCCGGCGTGTCCCCGGGAGCGGTCGGAAGCACGAGCTCGCACGACCCCAGCGGCGACTGCTCGATGAGCCGCATCGAACCGCCCGACGCGCCGGTGGGAAGAGTGCTGAACTTGAGCCGGGAGATCAGGATCTGCTTCAGGACGGTGGCGCCCAGACCCTCGAGGTTGAAGCAGGTCCCCGCGAATTCCCCGGCGCCGGCGCGCATCCCCAGCATGATCTGGCTGCCCAGGATGCCCGGCGCGTCGACCGACAGGGTGGGCCTGGCGATGAGGTCCTCGTCGAGCTGGCCCCCCTGCGCCAGGCCGGTCACCATGGCCGAGACGCCGCCGGACTGGCACGCGGCGTCCGTGTTGATCCGATCCCGCGCCCGCGTCAGGATGTCCCCCGAGGGCTCGCCCGCCGTGTAGGGCACCGTCTCCTCGCACAGCACCCGCGTCGCGCCGTTGGCCGCCTGCACGATCGGCAGCACCCCGAACTGCTGCGCGGCGCCGGCCGCCGGCGCAGCCGTTAAAGCGGCCACCGGACCGCCGAGGACCTGGTCGAGGCTCAGGACGCTCCCCGGCGGGTTGTTCTGCTGCGGACAGCCGAGGACCTTGTCGATCCCCAGGACGCCGCCGCACTTCACCAGGACGGTGCTCAAGAGGTCGGGGATGCCATCCCCGGTCTCGTCGTCGTTGCAATCGGCGATCGGTACGTTGTTCACGCAAGTGCCGTCGAAGCAGGCCCACAGGACGTCCTGACCCGACCAGTTCGGACTGTTCGACACCAGCTTCCCCTGGGCATCCGTCCCCATCGTCCCGAGACGCGCGTCGATCATCCCCTGGGCGCAGACGGTCCCGTCGGACTGCAGGATCTGCATCTCGCAGGTCGAGTTTTTCGGGTAGCCGTCGCCGTAGACCGGGATGTCCCAGATGCCGCTGTTGACCCAGCCCTCGAAGTTGGTGATGTTGGGCTGCGTCAGGATGAAGGCGCCGCGGCCGTGCGTGGCGGCGTACACCTGACCGAGGATCTTCCCCTGGACCTTGCGCTCCAGAATCTGCAGCTCGAAGATCGGCACGTTCGGCAGGCCGTTGCCGAACTTCACCCAGCTCATCCCGCCGTCGGTGCTCTTGTAGACGCTCGTCAGGTAGGGGGCCGGGGCGGAATCAGTCCCGACCCAGATGTTCAGCGGCGTGCTCGGCTCGATGGCGACCGTGTTGACCGGGACGTTCGGCAGCATCGTCAGACCGCTGCCGTTCGCGGCCGTCCAGGTCGAGCCGGCATTCGTGGTCTTGTACAGGTGCGGGCCGCTGAAGAAGCCAGAGAAGGCCGCGTAGGCGGTCTGGTAGTCCGTCGGATCCACCGCGATCCAGGTCACGGTGGTCTGGGGCAGCCCCTTCCCCATGCCGCCGACGGAGTCCCAGCAGGACATGTTGCTGCATGGACCGCCCGCCTTGCTCAGCCAGATCTGGCCGTCGTAATAGCCGAGGTAGACGCGTGCCGGCTTGTTGGGGGCCACGGCGATCGCCGTGATGACGTTGGTGCGCTGGATGTCCGCGAAGAACTGGTTGCCGCCCAGGACCGGGCTCACCGGGCTGAAACTGGTCGCGTCGTTGGTGCTCTGGTACAGCCGGTTGGTCCCGAGGTAGAGGGGATGCTGCGGCGAAGGGTCCTGCACGAACGGCGGATAGAACGAGGCCGCCTCGTTCACGGGCGTGGTGAACGTCTTCTGCCACCACGTGTTGCTTCCGCCGCTCGTGGAACGCTCCACGTCCCTCGGGAAATTGGGGCAGATGGCGCCGGTGACGTCGTACGTATTCTTGGGCGTGTCCAGGTCGATGACCGTTCCGTTCGAGTCGTTGCCCGTCTTGTGGGCCCAGGTGCTGCTGCCGCTGAAGTACACGGTGCCGTTATCCTGCGTCCCGCCGATGACCACCGGCGTGTCGGGCGACGCGGCGATCGACTGGAAGCCGGTGATCTGCAGGCCGTCGTTGCGGGGCGTGAAGGTGCAGCCGCTGTCCGCCGAGCGGTAGAACCCGCCGTCGTTGGCCGCGTAGATCACGCAGTTGTTGCCACCCATGTTGCAGGCCTGCATGGTGCAGGCCGCGCCGGGGTTGGCGAACACGACGTCGTGCAGATCGGGGTGCAGGTTCCCGGCCGGCTGGAAGCTGGCGGCGCTGTTGTAGGAGAGCGACAGGTAGATCCCGCCGTAAAGGAGCTTCGTGTGATCGGACGGGTGCGTCGTGAGGACGTGCGTGTAGCGGCTGTAGCCGTCGGGAGCGCCCCCATTCTGCTGGGTCCAGGTCGTGCCGCCGTCGGTCGACTTGTAGATGCGCGAATTGCAGAAGCTGCAGATCGGATCGGAGCAGTTCCCGAAGATGGCGTACAGGACGGCGCTTCCCCCGCCCGGGTGGTAGACCGTGACCTCCACGAAGTCGAACGGGCTCGAGCCTGCGTCCGGGAGACCGGTCGTCCCCGGGCAGACCGCCCCGCCCGTGCCGGGGTTGAGCGGGCACCAGGCGAACGTGTCGGTCACGGGGTTGCGCACCCCCTTGAAGATCCCCTTGCCGAGAAAGCCGGCGAACAGCAGGTTGGAGTTCTGTGGATCCATCTCCAGGTCGGTCGGTTTCGATCCGGTGGTGTTGGCGATCGACAGTTTCGCCCAGGAATTGCCGTCGCTGTTCGACTGGTAGATCCCGAACCCTTGCGCGGGCGCCGGTCCGGTGATGGTGGACTCCGACGCCGAGGCGGTGACGCCGCTCGACACCGCGACGTAGATCCGCTTGGTCGAGCCGGAGGTCGTCGGGTCG
>DAISWT010000327.1:3062-3495 GCA_036826235.1 Acidobacteriota bacterium
GGAGCCCGCCGCAGGCGTCCCGATCAAGAGACCGCGGCCATAGTACGTGTCGCGGCGCAGGCTGTTCTCGCCCGTGCCGACGTAGATCCGGGTGCACCCCTGGGCCGTGCAGTTGGCCGGGTCGAGCGCGATGGCGCCGATAGCCATCGCCGGCATGTTGTCACCGATCGGAATCCAGCTCAGACCGGCATCGACGGTGCGCCAGACGCCGCCCGTCGCCGCCCCGAGGAAGACCTCGTTCTGGTTGAGCGGGTTGACCGCCAGGACGGAAGCCCGCCCCGCGGCCACGTTCCCGTACGGGGTGGGAGAAATGGGCGCCGGGCCGATGGGAAACCAGGTCTGTCCCTTGATGACCGACGCGGAACGGGCCGGCGTCGAGACGAACGCGAGAACCACGGCGACCATTCTCATAAGCCGCAGAGTATTGCTCCGT
>DAISWT010000328.1:0-3478 GCA_036826235.1 Acidobacteriota bacterium
TGGTGATGGAACACCGTCCGCAGGCCCGTGGCTTCGCGCACCGCTCGCGCGATTGACACGCCGCGAAGCAATCTGTACAAGAAACTGGACCAGTACGGCATCTCCAGGGACCAAGTCCAGGAATGATCATCCGCCGCCTTCGCGCGCCGCAGGCCCTGCCGTGACCTTTCGCCGTGGCGTGGTCGTCGTCGACGGCGTCCGGACACCGTTCTGCAAGTCCTGGGGGGCCTTCAACGACGTCCCCGCCGACGAGCTGTGCCGCATCACAATCGGCGAGGCGCTGGCGCGGATCGATCTCGATCCCCGGGTCGTCGACGAGGTGATCATCGGGAACATCGCGCAGCCGGCCGAGTCGACGCCGATCGCGCGCGTGGCGGCGCTGAAAGCCGGTCTGCCGCGCCGCGTGCCCGCGTTCTCGGTCAACCAGAACTGTGGGTCGGGCATCCAGTCAATCGTCAACGCCTTCCACCGCATCGAGTCGGGGGCGGCCGACGTGATCGTGGCCGGCGGCGTCGAATCGATGTCGCGCATCCCGTTCCTCCTGGGCCAGGCGTTCACCGACGACGTCCTCCGACTGCGGCGCGCGCGCTCCCTGCCGCAGAAGATCGCGGCGGTCCTCGCGGCGCGCCCCCGTGACCTGCGCCCGGTCTCGGCGCTCGAGGTCGGGCTGCGCGACGCCATCTGCGGCCTGAACATGGGCGAAACGGCCGAGGTCCTGGCGCGCCGCTTCCGGATCGGCCGGCAGGAGCAGGACGCCTTCGCGCTCGAGAGCCACAAGCGCGCCACCGCGGCGCGGGCGCGGCTGCGCGAGGAGATCGTCCCGGTCTTTCCACGGCCGCGCTTCGAGCCGGTGCAGGACGACATCGGCCCGCGCGAGGACCAGACGCTGGAGCAGCTGGCCCGCCTGAAGCCCGCCTTCGATCGGCGCAATGGCACCGTGACCGCGGGCAACTCGTGCATGCTCACCGACGGGGCCGCCAGCGTGGTGGTGGCCGCCGAGGACAGGGCGCGCGAGCTCGGCCTGCCGCATCTCGGCCGCATTCGATCGTACGGCTTCGCCGGTCTCGATCCGTCGGTGATGGGTCTCGGGCCGGTCTACGCCACCGCGGTCGCCCTGGAGCGGGCCGGCGCGACCATGCGCGATCTGCAGCTCTTCGAGATCAACGAGGCGTTCGCGGCGCAGGTGCTGGCGGTGCGCAAGGCGTTCGCGTCGGATGATTTCGCCCGCACCGAGCTGGGGCTGGAATCGGCCCTGGGCGAGCCCGACCCCGCGATCACCAACGTCAACGGCGGCGCCATCGCCCTCGGGCACCCGGTCGGATGCTCCGGCGCGCGGCTGGCGCTCACCCTGCTGAAGGAGATGGCGCGTCGCGATTTGTCGCTCGGCCTCGCCACGCTGTGCATCGGTGGCGGCCAGGGGGCGGCGCTCATCCTCGAGCGGAACTAGCCGTCGTCCGGAGGGATCGGGAATGGACACGCAGCCGGCGGGAGCGGTCGAGACGGGGGAGAAGACCCTCTCGATGGAGGGCCCCGGTGTCGTGCTCGAGACCCGGCGCGACGGCCTCGCTTTCCTGATCTTCGACCGGCCGCACGACAAGGTGAACCTGCTGTCGGCGCCGCTCGTGGCCGTGCTGGAGATCCTGGTGGACCAGGCGGCGCACGACAAGAACGTGCGCGCTCTCGTGGTGGTGAGCGCCAAGCCCGGGTCGTTCATCGCCGGCGCCGACGTCAACGAGATCCGCGCGCTGCGCTCGATCCAGGACGCCGAGGCCGCCTCGCGCAGGGGACACCGGCTGTTCGCCGCCATCGAGGGGCTGCCGTTCCCGGTGGTGGCCGCCATCAACGGCACCTGTCTCGGCGGCGGCACCGAGCTGATCCTGGCCTGCCATTTCCGCATCGCCGCCGACGATCCGCGCGTCGAGATCGGCCTTCCCGAGGTGCGCCTCGGGATCATTCCGGGATGGGGAGGGACACAGCGCCTGCCGCGTCTCGTCGGGATCGCCCCGGCGCTCGACCTGATCCTGACCGGGCGCTCCCTGGACGCCCGGCGCGCCTCGAAGATCGGCCTGGTGGACGAGATCGCGCCCCCCGAGTACCTCCTGGACGCGGCCGAGCGGCTGGCGGTCGACGCCGCGGAAGGACGGCGCCGGCCCCGACGGCCGGGCGGGGGCGAATCGCCGGTCGCCCGGCTGAACCCGGTCCGTCTGGGACGCGTCGCCCTGTCGGCGCAGATCGCCCGCCGCACTCTGCGCCGCCGCGTCAACGAGACGCACTACCCGGCGCCTTACCGCGCCCTCGAGGCGGTGGTCTACGGGCTGCGTCACGGGATGGAGGCCGGCCTGCGGCAGGAGGCCGAGCTTCTCGGCCCGCTGGCGGCGGGCCGCACCAGCAAGAACCTGGTGTCGGTCTTCCTGATGCAGAGGGAGGCCCGCCGCGATCCTGGCGTCGAGGACCCGGCGGTGCGGCCGCGCGAGGTGCGCGCGGCGGCGGTGATCGGCGCCGGGGTGATGGGAGGCGGTATCGCCCAGACCCTCGCCAGGAGCGGCGTCCCGGTGCGTCTGAAAGACATCGAGCTCGGCGCGCTGGCGCGCGGCATGCGCGCGGCGCACGATCTGTATCGCGCCGAGGTCAGGAAAGGACGCATCAGCCGGCGCGAGAGCGAGCAGAAGCTCGCCCTCATCCAGCCGACGCTCGAGTACACGGGACTGCGTCGATGCGACGTGGTCATCGAGGCGGTCGTCGAGTCGCTGGCCGTCAAGCACCAGGTGCTGCGCGAGGTGGAGGCGGTGGCTCACGAGGGGTTCATCTTCGCCACCAACACCTCGTCCCTGCCGATCGACGCGATCGCCGGGCCGGCGCGCCGTCCCGAGGATGTCGTTGGCCTGCACTTCTTCAACCCGGTGCACAAGATGCCCCTCGTCGAGGTGATCCGCGGCCCGCGCACTTCCCCCGAGGCCGTGGCGACGGCCGTGGCCCTGGCGAAGCGGATCGGCAAGACACCGGTCGTCGTGGGCGACGCGCCCGGCTTCCTGGTCAACCGGATCCTGATGACGTATCTGGGCGAAGCCCTCCTGATGGTCGAGGAGGGGGGGATGATCGACGAGATCGACCGGGTCATGCTGGACTTCGGGATGCCGATGGGTCCGCTCGCCCTGCTGGACCAGATCGGCATCGACGTCGCCAACCACGTCGCGGGGGTCCTGTCCGAGGAGTTCCGCGACCGGGCCCCGCGCTCGACCGCGCTGCAGATCCTGAAGGACAAGGGGTGGCTCGGACGCAAGTCGGGGCGGGGGTTCTACATCTATCCGGGCGGCGCGGACGACGGGGGCGGGGGCTCCCGCGGCCGCCGGGGCCCGGAGGGCCCGCCGCGCCTGGCCAATGAGGCCGCGTATGAGCTGATTTCCCCGCGTCCTCGGCAGCCGATCGACCCGGGCCCGACCGAGACGCGGCTGGTCCTGCCGATGATCAACGAGGCGGC
>DAISWT010000329.1:0-417 GCA_036826235.1 Acidobacteriota bacterium
GCCACGATCTGCGGCGGGACCGTGTCGCCGTTGGTCGTGATGTTGTCTCTCTGGCCGTCACCATTGGTGTCGATGCCGCCGCCGTCCAGGCCGATGTCATGGTACGGCTTGGCGCCGAGCGTATCCTCGACGCTCCCGGTCATGACCAGGCTGGCGGCTTCGGCGTTCGCCAGCATCATCTCCGGGATCTCCTGGGTGGCCCTCACCTCGTCGACCGCCGCGATCGCCGCGACCTTCGAGGCGGGCGCCTCGACCCGCAGGACGGTCCCGTCGTCCGCGTAGTCGCTGACGGCGCGCGCTCCCGCCACGGCCTCCACGCCGCGGCGCATCCTGGCGAGGTCGTCCGGGGCCGAACCCGGCCAGGCGGCGACCATGAGCTCGAGCGTCGAGCTCCTCGCGCGACTCCTCTGGATCATC
>DAISWT010000329.1:427-3474 GCA_036826235.1 Acidobacteriota bacterium
CGACCGTGAACTCGCGCTTGAGCTTGAGCCGGCCGCGGCTCTTCTGGATCATCGGAGTGCGCCCGAGCGTGCGGGCGATCTTGAAGCCGTGGTGGTACGGGATCATCGATTCGACGAACGGCAGGTCCGCCAGGCGCTCCAGCTCGGCGGCGCCGCGCGCGCGCACGACGAAGGCGCGCTCGGGCAGGACGCCGACGATCCTTCCGGAGCGCTGCAGCTCGGTCTGGATGGCGTCGATTCCGAGATCGGCGATGGCGGCCTCGGACACCTGGACGATGTTGGCACCCGGAGCCAAGCCGCCGCGGCCCGCGCGCGTGTGCGTGGCGGAGCGCTTCAGCCCGGGGGCCAGCGCGTCGAGCGCGTGCGGGTTCTTCAGATTCACAAAGCCGAGCGGCGTCAGGACCAGCCCGTGCCGGTCGCGCGGGATCTCGATGGTCTTGAACGCGTCCCCGAACGGCGACAGCCCCGGCGTCCGGTCCTGCGCGTGCGGCAGGTTGGTGCGCTGCCAGAAGAAATACGAGCTGTTGGGACCGAAGCGGTCCACGAGCCGGCCGTCTTTCTGCCGTCCCCCCGACCCGTCGACGGTGGTCGCGGGATCGCGGCCGGCGAGATTGAGGCCGAGCCCAAACATGAAAACGGCCGCCACGACGATGGCGGCGTAGGCGGCGATCGATACCGATCCCAGGCGGCGAAGCCTGCGCATCAGACCCTCCAGAGAACACCACCCCCCGCGTCCCGGACCGGGCACGAGGAGTTGAGTTCGGGCGCTACACGTCGGTCGCTCAGTACTGCCCCTTTTCCCGTTCAGATACGGCCAACCCTCTGTCTTGTCAACGGCTTTCTCCGTGATCGTCCCAGGCCGCATCGGCCCCCGGACGGGGAGGTATGCCATGAGATGCCTGTTGCGGACAGGCCCCCATTACCCCGGCCTAATAAAGGATGGACAGCGCTTCAATTGCGCCCCCGGTGCCCTTTCCAGTAACATGGAAGCGTCATGTTCCAGACGATCGAGTGGACGGACGAGGGAGTGGTCATGCTCGACCAGCGCCGCCTCCCCGAGCAGGAGACCTATCTCACGCTCACCTCGGCCGACGAGGTCGCCGCGGCGATCCGCGACATGGCGATCCGCGGCGCCCCGGCGATCGGCGTCGCGGCGGCCATGGGGATCGCCGTGGCGTTCCAGCGGTACGCGGACGTTCCCGCCGCCGATCGTCCGGCGCGCTTCGATCGGGACGCCAGCCTCCTGGCGGCGACCCGTCCGACCGCCGTCAACCTGTTCTGGGCGATCGACCGGATGCGACGATGCTTTCAGAGTCACCGGCTGGATCCGTTTCCCCGCCTGGCCGCCGCCCTGAAGCAGGAGGCGCTGGCCATCCACGCAGAGGACATCGACGCGAACCGGGCGATGGGCGCGCACGGATCGGCCCTGCTGCCTCAGAGCTGCCGCGTCCTCACCCACTGCAACGCCGGGGCCCTCGCCACGGCGGGCTACGGCACCGCCCTGGGCGTGGTGCGGGCGGCGGTCGAGGCCGGCAAGCAGGTGGCGGTGTACGCCGGCGAGACGCGACCGTTCCTGCAGGGGGCGCGTCTCACGGCGTGGGAGCTGCACAAGGACGGCATACCCGTGACCGTTCTGACCGACGGTATGGCGGGCCACCTGTTTCAGAAGAAGGAGATCGATCTGTGTCTGGTCGGCGCGGACCGCATCGCCAGGAACGGCGACACGGCGAACAAGATCGGCACCTACCAGGTCGCCGTCCTGGCGCGGGCGCACGAGGTGCCGTTCTACGTCGCCGCCCCGACCTCGACGATCGATCTCGAGACGGCCACCGGGGGCGACATTCCGATCGAGGAGCGCGGTCCCTCCGAGGTCGCCCACATCGGCGGAAGACGCGTCGTGCCCGAGGGAGTGCGGGTGATCCATCCGGCGTTCGACGTCACGCCGAACCGTCTGATCGCCGCGATCATCACGGAGCGCGGCGTGGCGCGGCCGCCTTTCGAGCGGAGCCTTCCCGACCTGTGCGGCCAGGCCGCGGGGACGGCCGGGCGCGCCGCGCGTCCGGCCTGACGGCCGGCGCCCGGGCCGCACCATCACCAACAGCGAAGGAACGATCAGGGTGGACAACCCGCTGATCCTGGGGATCGAGACCTCCTGCGACGAGACGGCGGCGGCCGTCCTGCGGGGCCGCGCCATCCTGTCGAACGTGATCGCCTCGCAGGCGGAGATCCATCGCGAGTACGGCGGAGTCGTCCCGGAGCTGGCGTCGCGTCACCACCTGGAGCGGATCGACGCGGTCATCGACCTGGCGCTCCGGCGGGCGCAGGTGCCGCTCACCGATCTCGACGCCGTCGCTGTTACATGTGGTCCGGGCCTGGTCGGGTCGCTCCTGGTCGGCCTGCAGGCGGCCAAGGCGATCGCCTACGTCAGGCGGATCCCGCTCCTCGGCGTCAATCATCTCGAGGGACATCTGCGCTCGGTCTTCCTGGAGCATCCCGGCGTGCCGTTCCCGGCCGTCAGTCTCATCGCCTCCGGGGGGCACACGTCGCTCTACCTCTCGCCCGACGAGGATCGGGTCGTACGTCTCGCCCGCACGCGTGACGACGCCAGCGGCGAAGCCTTCGACAAGGTCGCCAAGCTCGTGGGTCTTGGTTATCCCGGCGGACCGGTGGTGGATCGCCTGGCGCGATCGGGGAACCGGAAGGCGGTCCCGTTCTCGCCGCCCAGGATGAGCGACGGCAGCCTCGACTTCTCGTTCAGCGGGTTCAAGACGGCGGTCCTGCGTCACGCCAAGGCTCGCGGTCTCGTGCGCCGCTTCCCCGCCGGCGAGCCGGATCAGGAGACCCGCGACCTGCTGGCTTCGTTCCAGTCGGCGGTGGTGGAGTTCATGGTGAAGCGCGTGGTGACCGTCGCCCGCCGCGACGGGGCCCGCTCGATCTGCCTGTCGGGAGGCGTGGCGTGCAACTCTCTGCTGCGCGCCCGCCTCGCCGAAGAGGCGGGCCAGGAAGGCTTGGAGTGCTATGCGGTCAGCCCGGCCCTCGCCTGCGAC
>DAISWT010000330.1:0-3439 GCA_036826235.1 Acidobacteriota bacterium
CCCGCCGTACTGCTCCGGAATGTGGGTGTTCATCAATCCCAGGTCCCACGCCTTGCGGCAAATATCGCGCGGGAACTCGCCGGTCTGGTCGTGGTGCGGCGCCTTCGGGACGATCTCCTTGGCGGCGAACTCGCGCGCCAGGGCGCGAAGCTGCTGCTGCTCGTCCGTGAGGGCGAAATCGACCATCGTGCGACTCCTGCGATCCGGTCCGGGTACCGGGATAGACTCGCGGCGGCCGGGGACGACGACCGCGGATATCCGGGCGGCGCCGCCGGGCGGTGCGCCCGCCCGGCGGCGCCGGGACGTGACGTTACTTCTTCTGCGCCATCTTTTTTTCGAACTCCGCCTGGCCCTTCGCGATCTGCTCCGGCGTCAGGTCCGCGATGCGGGTCGCGATGCCCCAGTGATGCCCGAACGGATCGACGACCTTGCCGAAGCGATCGCCCCAGAACATGTCCGCCACCGGCATGATCACCTTCGCCCCGGCGTCGACGGTTTTCCGGACGACGGCGTCAACGTCCTGGACGTAGAGGAAGGTGGTGCCGGTGACGGCGCCCGCCGATTGCGGCGCCTTGACGTCGGGAGCCATCTGGGGATTCTCATCGGACAGGAAAACCATCGAGTCGCCGATCTTGATCTCGGCGTGCATGATCCGGCCGTCCGGACCGGGCATGGTCATCCGGGTCTCGGCGCCGAAGGCCTTCTTGTAGAACTCGAGGGCGCGCTTGGTGTCGCGCAGCACCAGGTACGGCGTGACGCTGTGGTAACCCTCGGGAATCGGCTTGACGTTCTTGGCCATGAAGATCTCCTCCTTCGAATCGGGCCCGCGCAGGGGATGTCACAGTGGTGCGCGAGATCCTACACCCGTTCCCTACCGCCCGGCGACCCGCGTCCCGGTTTCCATCACGCCGTCGTCACGTACTCTTCCACAGGCGGTGATCCGTCCACTCATCCACTCGAGATCCGGTGCCGAACTGATGTTGTCCTAGGCAGTCGAATCGATCACGGAAATCGGGGGGTGATCGGAGGAAGATCGATTGCGAGGCAGGTCGCAGCGCGGCGCGCCGATTTTGAGCCGCGCCATGCGCGCAGGACGGGCACCCATCAGCCCGCGCGTGCGAACATGAGGCGCGCCGCGCTGCGGCCTGCCTCGCACCTCGGCCTGCGGGCGCGCGATTGACAGGCCCCGCCGCAACCCGCTAGGCTTCGCGGGTTCGGGGAAGTGGGTGGCTGATGCGGGCAGACAGGAACTACATCGACGGCGAGTGGGCGGAGGCCGCCTCCGGGAAGACGCTGCAGGTCATCAATCCCGCCACGCTGGAGGTGATCGCCAGGGTCCCCGATTCGGACGCCGCGGACGTGGACCGGGCCGTGAAGGCGGCGCGCCGCGCCTTCGATCACGACGGCTGGCCCCAGACGTCGGCACGGGAGCGCGGCCGGATCCTGTTCCGCCTGGCCGAGCACGTCCGGGCGACCGCCAAGACGCTCGCCGAGATCGAGACGATCAACAACGGCAAGCCGCTGGCCGAGGCGGAGGGGGACGTCTCGGACGCGGCCTTCTGTTTCGAGTACTACGGCGGGCTGGCGACCAAGATCCGCGGCGACGTCCTGACCGTCCCCGACAATGCCCTGGCGCTCGCCGTGAAGGAGCCGGTCGGCGTCGCCGGCCAGATCGTCCCGTGGAACTACCCGCTGATGATGGCCGTGCAGAAACTGGCGCCGGCGCTGGCGGCCGGCTGCACCTCGATCCTCAAGCCGGCCGAGCAGACGCCGGTCTCGATCCTCGAGCTCGCGAAGGGCTTCGAGGCGTGCGGCGTGCCGCGCGGCGTCATCAACATCGTCAACGGCGCCGGCGAGAGCGCCGGCGCCCCGATCGTCACCCATCCCGGCGTGGACAAGATCGCCTTCACCGGAAGCGGCGACGTCGGACGGCTGATCATGCGGGAGGCGGCGGCCACCCTGAAGCGGGTCTCTCTCGAGCTCGGCGGCAAATCGCCCAACATCTTCTTCGCCGACGCCGATTTCGAGCAGGCGGTCGAGGGGGCGCTGTTCGGCGTCTTCCTGAATCAGGGGGAGGTCTGCTCCGCGGGAAGCCGGGTGCTGGTGCAGAAGCCGATCTACAGGAAGCTCCTGGACGCGATGGTGGACAAGGCGAAGGCCATCGCGGTCGGCCCCGGGCTCCTGCCCGGAACCAGGATGGGACCCCTGGTCAGTCAGGAGCAGTATGACAAGGTGATGTCGTACCTCGAGATCGGCCGCAGGGAGGCGAAGCTCGCCCTCGGTGGTGGCCGCCCGAAGGCGCTCCCGAAGGAGGCGGAGCGCGGCTTCTTCGTCGAGCCGACGATTTTCTACGACGTGGACAACCGGGCGAGGATCGCCCGCGAGGAGATCTTCGGCCCGGTCATGTCGGTGATCCCGTTCGATACGGAGGAGGAGGCCTGCCGCATTGCCAACGACACGCCCTACGGGCTGGCCGCCGCGGTCTGGACGCGCGACATCTTCAAGGCGATGCGGACCGTGCGCGCTCTCCGGGCGGGGATCGTTTGGGTCAACCACATGCAGCCGGCGCCGGTCGAGGCGCCCTGGGGCGGCTACAAGCAGTCCGGCTTCGGCCGGGAGCTCGGCCCGTACGGGTTGGACGAGTACCTGGAGATCAAGCAGGTCTACATCAACCTCGACGACCGGCCGATCGGATGGTACAGGTAACGGGACCGGCGTCTCGCTTCGGACGCCGGCCGTTCGAGCGCCGGCACGAGCCGCTGCTCCCCCCCAGGAAGTTTGCCCACCGCGTGGCCCGCTACGCCTGCTTCGCCGGGCTGCTCGTCGTCGGATCCCTCAGCCTCGGTGTCCTCGGATATCATGTCTGGGGCGGTCTCGCGTGGCTCGACGCGCTGGTCAACGCGTCGATGATCCTGACCGGCATGGGGCCCGTCGATCCGATCACCTCCGTGGCCGGCAAGCTGTTCGAGTCGTTCTACGCGCTGTTCAGCGGCGTGGCGTTTCTGTCCATCGTGGCCGTCCTGCTCGCGCCGGTGGCGCACCGCTTTCTGCACCGGTTCCACCTCGAGCTGGGCGATGGGCCGGCCGGCGGCAAGCCGCGCTGAGCCTCCCGGGGCAGGCGGTCGTCACGGAGGAGGGCCCCATGCGCATCGACAGCGCCTCCGAGTTCGTGCAAGCTGCGGTGGCCGCGGTCGTGTTTTTCTGCTGGCTCGCCCTGGCGGCCGTCTTCCTCTTCAAGGCGAAGGGCCCGAGACCTGGGACGGAGCGCCGCGCGCCCGCGTCGATCGCCGGGATCGTCCTGCAGGGGGTCGGATTCGCCTGTGCCTGGGGCCCGCAGCGGCGGACCTTCGGCCCGTTCGTGCCCGCAGCGCCGGCGCTCGGCCCGGTCCTGGCAGGCCTGGCCGCGGCGCTGGCCGTCGTCTCGACCTGGCTGACACTG
>DAISWT010000331.1:0-3433 GCA_036826235.1 Acidobacteriota bacterium
AAATCCTCGACGCAGAAGGATGCGAGGACGCTGCCATAGATCATCGCCTCGCGCAGCTTCCTGTCCGAGGCTTCTCCGCTGCGCGCCAGGTGGCCCATGAAGCCACCCGCGAAGCTGTCGCCCGCACCGGTCGGATCGATCGGCCGCTCGACCGGGTACGCCGGCACGGCGAAGTAGTGCCCGCCGGCGAACAGGGCGGCGCCGTACTCACCACGCTTGATCACCAGGAACCGCAGACCCAGCGACAGGAGGCGGCGCGCCGCCACGACCGTGTTGAGCTCCCCCGCCAGAAGGCGCGCCTCGGAATCATTGATGATGAGACCATCGACTTCGGACAGCAGCCGCCTGACCGCCTCGTTCTTGCCCTCGATCCAGAAGTTCATCGTGTCGCAGGCGCACAGACGGGGCTTCAGGCGTCGCAGCACTTGCGCCTGCAGGTCTGGATCGATGTTGCCCAGGAAGAGGTTCGGGGCGGCCGCATCCTCGGGCCGCAGCTTCGGCTGGAAGGTCTCGAACACGTTGAGATGGGTGGAGAGTGTCGTGCGCTCGTTCAGGTCCTCGGAATACACTCCGGACCAGCGAAACGTCCTGCCCCTGCCGACCTCGATACCCGAGACATCGATGCTCCGCCCGCGCAGCAGGCGCATCGGCTCCTCGCCGAAGTCCTCGCCGACCACGGCGACCATGCGCACGCCGGTGAAGTAGGAGGCGGCGACGGCGCAGTACGTCGCCGACCCACCGAGGACCTCTTCGGCCTCCCCGTACGGCGTCTTGACCGAATCGAACGCCACCGAGCCGACCACCAGCAGGGACATCGATCAATCCAGGTACTTGCCGGCGATGGGATGCAGTCGCTCGCGCGTTTCGGGGGGGACGCGGGTCGGATCGGTGAGGATGGCGTTGCGCAGCGCCGTGGCGCACGGGCACGAGCGTGTGGCCGGCAGGCGGCCCAGAACGTGGATCAGGATCGACCGGGCCGTCGCGGCGTTATCGTTGAGCCGGGCCACCACTTCATCCACGGTGACCGCGTCGGTGCCGGCGCGCCAGCAGTCGTAATCGGTCACCATCGCCAGCGTCGCGTAACAGATCTCCGCCTCGCGCGCCAGCTTCGCCTCCTGGAGGTTGGTCATGCCGATCACGTCGGCGTTGAACGAGCGGTAGAGGTGCGATTCCGCACGCGTCGAGAACTGCGGGCCCTCGATGCACAGGTAGGTCCCGCCGCGCCGGACGCGCGCCCCGCACGCCTGCGCCGCCTCGTGCAGGGCCTCGCCGAGCACCGGACAGACGGGATCGGCGAGCGACACGTGCGCCACCATGCCCGACCCGAAGAAGGTCGACGGCCGCTGACGCGTCCAGTCGATGAATTGATCCGGAAGCACCACGTCGAGCGGGCGGAGCTCCTCGCGCAGGCTGCCGACGGCGCTCACCGACACGACGCGTTCCACCCCGAGGGTCTTGAACGCGAACAGGTTCGCCCGGAAATTGATCTCGGTCGGCAGGAGGCGGTGACCGCGGCCGTGGCGCGCCAGAAAGGCGATGTCCCGGCCACCCACGCGCCCCAGCACGAAGCTGTCGGACGGCTCGCCGAACGGCGTGGTGATCGTCTCCTCGCGCCGATCATCGAGGCCGGCCATCTGGTACAGACCGCTGCCGCCGATCACCCCGAGCGCGCTCATGCGCCTCCCCCCGAGAGGGAGCGCATGCTAGCAGCACACCGGAGAGGTGTCAAGAAAAGCGGCCAGCCGTGCGGCTTTCAGCGAGCCGGTCAGGAGGCCTGGCGCTGCCACGCCCGCAGGCACCCGAGCGCCTGCTCCACGGCCCTCTCTCCCGCCTCGGCCAGTCGTTGCGGATCGGCGCGCCGGGAGAAGATGGTCCCGCAGCCGCGCACGTCCGGACGCAGGAGCACCAGACGGTCGCCGCAATCTTCCTGCAGGTGGCGCCAGTAGCTCCGGCGGGCCTGTCTCGGGCAGACGAGAAGCGACAGGTCGACGGCGATCACCCGCCTCGCGTGCAGCGGCGGCGCGAAGGCCCTCTCCACCGGCACCGCCGTGAACCACCCCGCGTCGGCCAGATAGCGCCAGCGCCCGCCCATCCGGGCGCGCAGAGGTGGAAAGAGGACCGGGATCGCCGCCGACGCCTTGACAGCGGACGCGACCGGCAGAGGCGCGGGATGCTCCGGCCCCCCCAGGATGAAGACCTCTTCCCGCCGCAGCAGGTCGAACACCAGGACCCCGAGCCGGCGCACACCGTGGTGCAGACGATCGAAGGAGGCGCCATCGAGACGCTCCAGGTAGGCGGGGATCGCACCCGCGTGACGCAGGGCCGCCCGGGAGGCAAGCGGCAGACGCCAGCGGGAGACCGCGAACGCGAGCAGCGACAGTGGTGTCAGGCGCCGCGAGGCCTCGAGCATCTCGTCGGGATCCATCCCCACGGCCGCGTACATTGCTCCGACAATGGCGCCGACACTGCAGCCGACGATGGCGTCAATCGGCACGCGCTCTGCGCGCAGTCGCCGCAGCACGGCGGCGTGCGCCACGCCGCGCGCCCCGCCGGCGCCCAGGACCAGGGCGATCCCGGTGCGCGAGGGGTTCGGCGGCGTCATGCGGGCCGGGTCAACCCTCGGGAAGATTCCGGGCGATCGATCCGGGCCAGGGAGGTCCTGCGCCCTCCCCCGGCCCTGCCGATCACTTCGAGGAACGAGGCACGTGTCTCGAGCAGGAGGACGAGGGTGTGCGCCTGCCTGGACGAGCGAGCCGCGGCGCGCAGGAGCACGCGGAAGTGCTTGACGACCGACCGCGCCCCGCGCCGCGCCGCGGCATCGCCGATACCGTTCTGCCTGAAGAAGTGGGTGCTGACCAGGCCAGTCAGGCGCGCCAGGGCCGGGTCGGCGGGCAGGGTGAGGGCCAGAATCTCGCGCTTACGCGCGCTCACAGGGGCAATCCCGGGCACGTCATCGAGCCCATCGCCCTCCAACAAGACCCCGGGCAGGACCGGGAACCCGGCTCCCTAAGGCGCTGTTCAGGCCTTGGCTGAAACCCGGGCAGTTTAGGGGTTGCCGGGAGGGCTGTCAATCTGTCGACTCCGGAAGACCTCCCCGGACGTGCCTCCCGGGTGCGCCTCCTTGCGCCTCCCTCGACGGGCACCTAGATTGGCTGTCTCAAGGACTTAGGGGGACGTGTGTCGATCGCGGGTACCCTGATGGTGGCGGAGAAGCTGCAGAAGCAGAAGGCGTCCGAGCAGAAGGAGCGGCGATTCCGGGTCTACGCCTATACGCTCGGCGCCTGCGCCACCGCAGTGGTCGCATGGGACCTGTATTTTGCCCGGGAGCTGGTGCGCGCGGAGCTGCTCCCGGTGATCGTGTTCTCGATGTTCATCGGGTTCGCGTGGTACTTCAGCTTCTCCATTTACCCGCGCGCCAGCCTGTCGATCTCCC
>DAISWT010000332.1:0-3424 GCA_036826235.1 Acidobacteriota bacterium
CGATGGCGATGTCGTTGAACAGGCGGGTCGCCTCGAGCGATTCCCACAGGCTCGACCCCTCGCGCACCTTTCTCTCCACATCCAGGAGCCGGCTCTCGAACTGCAGGTTGCCGACGGCCCGCGCCGACATGCCGAGGGCGGTGACCACGGGGATGCCGCCCGAGATCAGCGTGCCGAGGGTGCGCGTGAAGCGGGACACCGCGAAGCGGTGGAACACGCCGCCCGCGACCGGCACACGCACCATGATCCGGTCGAGCGACAGGCGTCCGGCCGGCGTGCGCACCCAGGCGCGGAACGCCACGGCGCCCAGCACCAGGAGGGCCGCCACGAAGACGGCCTTCTGGGTGACGAACACCGAGACGCCGATGAGGGCCCGGGTCAGGAGGGGCAGATCGGCGCCCATGTCCTTGTAGAAGTCGGTGAACTTCGGCACCACCCACAGGATCAGGATGGCGATCAGACCGATCATCAGGACGAACAGGATGGCGGGGTAGATGAGGGCCGAGGTGACCTTGCGCTTCAGCGCGATGATCGTCTTCTGGTAGGCGATGTAGCGCAGCAGGACGTTGGAGATCTCGCCCGAGCGCTCCCCGGAGGCCAGCGTCGCCGCGTAGATCGCCGGGAACATCTCGCCCTGGCTCTGGAACGCCTCGGACAGCGCCGAGCCGCCCCGCACCTTGTCGCGCACGTCCATCAGCGCCTTCCGGAACACCTGGTTCTTGCGGCGCTCGATCAGGATTTCCAGGCTGGCGATGATCGGCAGCCCCGCCCGGATGAGCGCGGCGAGCTCCTGATTGAACAGCAGGAACTCCTTCATCCGGATGCTGTTACGGCCCCCGAGGCCCGGCAGCAGCTCGATCAGACCGCTCTTCTTGCGGACGTTGAAGATCAGGTACTCGCGGGACTGGAGATCGCTGCGCAGCGCGTCCTCGGACTCGGCCGTGAAGACGCGCTCCATCACCGTCCCGTCGCTGGTGCCGACCTTGGCGATGAACTCGGGCATGGCGTGGGCCTCCGGGCTGCGGGCGGCTCAGGGCCGCTGCAGCGACGCGGTGATGGTCATGAACAGCGCCCGGTTGCTGCGCTCGATCTTCGAGGCGCCGACGATGAACAGCTGCGAGTCCCTCAGGTTCAACACCGTGTTCACGATGGGCGTGTAACGCTCCATGCCCTCGACCGAGACCTCCCGGCGTTGCAGCTCGAACGGTTTGAACCGGATCACCCGGTTTTCGTCCGACACCTGGTCGATGCGGAAATCGACCTTGTAGTCGTCGCCCACACGCAGGCTGCTGCGCTCGCCTTCGGTGCCGAGGACGCGGGCGTCGCCGACCATCTGGTAGTCGTTCCAGCGGGTCGACAGGGCGTTCAGCTTGTCGATGACTCCGCGGATGGGTGGCGGCGCCGGGGCCGCCGCACTGTCGCGCGCCGAGGCCAGGATCAGCTGCACCGAGACCTGCACGCTGCGGGGTGGCACGTCATAGGCGCCGATCAGAGCGGCGATCCTCTGGAGGTTGTCGGGCGCGTCCACCACCGTCACGGCCCTCTGCGCCGGCTGCGTCCTGATCGACCCGCGCGGCCCGAGGTAGGGGCTGATCAGCAGATAAGCGTCATCCACCTTCCTGTAGCGCAGGTTGAACAGCTTTGTCCCCAGCCCCGGGGGTCCCGCCGGTCTGACCGGCGCGGGCGCGGCGGCCGCCTGGCTGCCGGCGGGAGTCTCCGAGGGTGACGGCTGCTGCGCCTCGACCCGCGCCCGGACGAAAACCAACAGAGCGACGACCAGGGCGCCCGCCACCACCAGGATTCGCTTCACCGCTCGCCTCCGTGGCATCAGATGTCGATCGATTCGTCCACGACGAAATAGATGGATGTCGCGTCACCGCCCTCGCCGACGGAGAACGTGTAGACCCGGGCGCCCGGCGATCCGACCTCCTCGAGGAGCGGCGGTCCCCCCGCTTCGGACGGGAGCGACGACAGCCCGGGCAGCCGACCCGGCCCCGGCGTCCCCTGCCGGCCGATCGGCGGCGATCCCGGCGGCATGCTGAAAGGCGATTGCACCGTTCCCGGGTGCGTCACCCCCCGGAACCCCGGCACTCCCGGCCTCACGAGGAACAGGGTTCCGAGCAGGAGGATCATCACCAGAGGCGCGCCGACGTAGGCGAGGCGGCGCGCGCTGAAGGCGGCGGTCCAGCCGAGCAGGCGGGCCCGCGGGCGCCCCTCCGCCTCGAGGCGCTTTCTCAGGCTGGTGCTGAAGGCGGCCCAGAAGTCGGCCGGCAGGGGCGCGCGCCGAAGCTCCAGGAACAGGACCGACGGGTCGCGCCCCGCGACGGCCGTCCGGCAACTGGCGCACGCGACCAGGTGGTCCCGGACCTGTCGCTCGCCCTCCTCGTCGAGGGCCCCCGCGGCGTAGGACGACAGCAGGGGCTCCACCGTCAGGCAGCCGTCACGGCGCATCACGTTGTCGTGGCTCATCATCGCCTCCTGCAGCCAAGTGGTTCGCCGGCCCGCACGGGGTCGGGCTTTCGATCGGGCGCACGAACCCGTCTCGAGTGATCTACGGGAGAGGCGGCCTGGTCGTCTAAGATTTTCTCGCCCCACCGGGCGGACGGCAGTACTCCGGGTAGCGGCGCCGCAACTCGTCCTGCAGGATGCGGCGGGCCTGCAGGATGTGGTTGCGGACGGTCGACTCGCGGGTCTTGAGGACCTCGGCGACCTCGGCCGTCGACAGGCCTTCGATCTCGCGCAATACGAAGGCGAGGCGTTGCTTTCGGCTGAGATGCGCCGCCAGCGTCCTGAACACCAGCCGGATGTCGCGCTGCCGCACCGCCTCGCCCGCCGGCGACTCGCCCCCGCCGCCGGCCCGGTCCGCCGGGCGGCCGGGACCGGACGCGACGGTCTCGCTCACGTCCTCCAGCGGAGCCGCCTCACGGTGCGGGCGCTCGTGCCGCAGCAGGTCGATGCTCAGGTTCATGGCGATGCGATACAGCCAGGCGTCGAAGCGGCCGCCGCTCCGGAACCGCCGGATGACCCGGTACAGGCGAATGAAGACCTCCTGCGCCACGTCGCGCGCCAGCTCCTCCTCGCCCACGACGTGGTAGGCGATCCAGAAGACGCGCTCGCGTTTGCGCTCGACCAGGGCCTCGAACGCCTCGAGGTCGCCGTCGGCCGAACGGCGGATCAGCTCCAGTTCGTCCATGATCGGGCGCAGTCGATCCGCGGCAGAAACGGGGGAAGCGCGTGGGACCGGTAGCCTTTCAGCCCGCCTGGCGCAGGCCGCGATACCAGCGGATGCCGAACAGGACCACGGGAAAGGAGACCAGGGCGGAGAGCGCGCCCATCACGAGCGTGCCCATGGTGAGGGGCACGATCCAGGGACGGCACTGGGCGAAGAAATCGAACAGGTCGCTCCACGACTTCCCCTCCAGCC
>DAISWT010000333.1:0-3417 GCA_036826235.1 Acidobacteriota bacterium
CTTTCCCGGATCGGACCCTCTCGTTCAGTCAGCTGGAAAACTGGGGGTGGGCAAGAGGGTCCGGCCGGAGGCCAGGCCGTCGCTTGATTCCGTGCGCCTACCTGTGTAAAGTGAGCGCCTTCCCGGGAGCGGCGGCGTGGAAATCCTGACATCGCAACAGATGCGTAACGTCGATCGGCGCGCCAGCTCCCGATTCGGTCTGCCCGAAATAGTCCTGATGGAAAACGCCGGGTTGAGCCTGTTCCGGGTCCTGCACGACATCGAGCCCGACCTCGAGACCCGCAGCATCCTGCTGCTGTGCGGCCCGGGGAACAACGGCGGCGACACCTTCGTCCTGGCGCGGCACCTGCACAACCACGGAATCCCCTTCGCCGTCCTGCTGTTCGGACGGCGCGACGAGGTCCGCGGCAGCTCCGCCGTCAACCTGAAGGCCCTGGAGCGGGTCGGCCTCGTCCCTCCGGAGATCAAGACCGGAGCGGAGTGGAAGGCCTCCTGGAAGGCGTTGGCGTCGAGCGACCTGATCGTGGACGGGATTCTCGGCACCGGTCTGTCCCGACCCGTCACGGGCCTTTTGGCGCGAGTGTTCGAGGACGTCAACGCCTCGCGCGCCGAGGTGGTGGCGGTCGACATCCCATCGGGGCTGTCGGGGGACAGCCATGAACTGCCGGGGCCGTGCGTCCGGGCCGATCACACGGTCACCTTCGCACGACCGAAGGTGCCCCACGTGTTTCCCCCCGCCGAGTCGATGTGCGGCGTGCTGCATGTCGCCGACATCGGGATTCCCGCCGCGGCGGTGGCCGCGGAACGAGCCGATCTCGATCTGATGGAGGCGTCCGAACTCGCTTCTCTCCTCCCGAAGCGGCGGACCGACAGCCACAAGGGGGACTACGGCCACGCCCTGATGATCGTGGGGTCCCGCGGCAAGGGTGGGGCGGCGCGCCTGGCTTCGCTGGGGGCTCTCCGGGCGGGCTGCGGCCTGGTGACGGCCGCGATCCCCGCGGGTCTCCAGTCCGGCTTTGTGTCCAGGGCGATGGAGGTGATGACCGAGGGGCTGCCCGAGACGTCCGAGGGCACGCTCGCGGCGTCAGGCCTGCCCCGACTGCTGCAGCTCCTGGACGGCAAGCAGGCGGTGGCCCTCGGTCCCGGCTTGACGACGCACCCGGAGACCAAGCGACTCGTCCGCGAAGTGGTGGCGAGGGTGCGTGTGCCTCTGGTCCTGGACGCCGACGGGGTCAACGCCTTCGCGGGCTCCGACGAGTTGCTGTCCGGCAGAAAGCGTCCCCTCGTACTGACCCCTCATCCGGGCGAGATGGGACGGCTCGTCGGGGAGACGGGACGGGAGGTGCAGTCCCGGCGTCTGTCTCTGGCCCGCGAGTTCGCCCGCCGGCACGCCTGCCACCTCATTCTGAAGGGATATCGGAGCCTCGTCGCCACGCCGTCCGGCAAGGTGCACGTCAACCCGACGGGCAATCCGGGGATGGCGACCGGAGGCTCCGGGGACGTTCTGACCGGCCTGCTGGCCGGGCTGCTCGTCCAGGGCCTTGAGACGACGGCCGCGTCCAAGCTGGCGGTCTATCTCCACGGTCTGGCGGGCGACCTCGCGGCACAGGACGTGGGCGAGGCACCGCTCATCGCCCGTGACATTCTGCAGCATTTCCCCGCGGCGCTGATGCGTCTGAGGCCGCCGCGGACCCACGAACGGAACGACGCGAAGAGCGACCGGAGGACCGGATGAAAGACGGACAGGGGACTGCGACCGGTGGCCGCCGGACCCCGGGCCGATCGTCGGCGATGATGGGCGGCTCGCCGGCGCCGGCGACATCCGCCCGGACGCTCATGCACTCGCAGGGGAGGGCCTCCGGCGCCGTCGCGGCCCGCCCGGCGGTGCTGCGGGTGCTGATCCGGCCCGCCCGGCCGGACGATCTGGAGGAGGCGACTCTGGTCGAGCGCCAGGTCTGGGGACGGCTGGGGGCCTCTCTCAACGAGCTGCAGAGGCGTCTGTTCGCCCTTCCCGAGGCGTTCCTGCTCGCGGAGCTGCAGCGCCCGGCGCATTCGTCGCGGATCGTCGGGCTGACTAATGGCCTCCTGTGGACGCGCGACTTTCCCCGTTCCTATCTCGACTACGAGCGGATCCTGCCGTCGGCGTCACACAACCCGCGCGGCGACGTCCTATACCTGGTTTCTCTGGGTGTCGAGCCGGGTCTGCGGGGCCGCGGCATCGGCCTGCGGCTCGTCCAGGAAGCGATCGAGGTCGGACGCCGGCGGCACCTCAAGCAAGTCCGGCTGATCTCCAACGGCCGATCGCGACCCCTGCACGAGCGAGTCGGCTTCCAGGTGGTGCGGCCCCTGGCCCGGTTGTTCCGGCAGCACCGCGACCTGATGCCCCAACCGGTGCTGATGGAACTTCCGCTCGTCTGAAGCCCGCCATGCCATCGCGGACCGTGGTCACGCGCTCGGAGGCGGCCACACGCGTCGCAGGCGAGGAGCTGGCCCCCACGCTGCGCGCCGGCGACATCGTCCTCCTGGTCGGCGATCTCGGCATGGGGAAGACGGTGTTCGCGCGCGGCGTGGCGGCGGGCCTCGGCGTCGATCCGGAGCAGGTGCGCTCGCCGAGTTTCACGCTGGTCAACCGGTATGCCGGACGCTTGACCATGTACCACATCGACCTGTACCGGGTGGACCGCGTCGAGGATCTCGATGAGCTTGGATTGGACGAGGTGCTGGAAGGCGACGGCGTGGCGGTGGTGGAGTGGGCCGAGCGACTGGGGCCCTACCGGCCGCGGCGTTTCATCGAGGTGCGCCTCACCGACCGCGGTGGCAGCGAGCGCGAGCTGACCATCGTCGACGCTCGTTGAGCGGCGGCGCCGCTACTCGACGCGGTAGTTGGGCGCTTCCTTGGTGATCACGACGTCATGGGCATGACCTTCCTTCAGGCCCGCGGAGGTGATGCGGATGAAGCGCGCCTCGCGCCGAAGCGTCTCGATGTCCCGGGCGCCGCAGTAACCCATGCCCGCCCTCAGCCCGCCGACCAGCTGTGGGATGAGCGCCTGCAGCGATCCCTTGTAGGGGACCATTCCCTCGATCCCCTCAGGCACGAGCTTGTCCTCGGCCCCAGGCTCCTGGAAGTAGCGGTCGGCGCTGCCCCGGCGCATCGCCCCGATCGAACCCATGCCGCGATAGGCCTTGAACGTCCGACCCTGGTAGAGGATTGTTTCGCCCGGCGACTCCTCGGTGCCGGCGAACAGCGAGCCGATCATGATCGACCAGGCACCCGCTGCCAGCGCCTTGGTGATGTCGCCGGAGAACTTGATGCCGCCGTCGGCAATCAGCGGCACGCCGTGGCGACGCGCCGCCCGCGCGCACAGCGCGATCGCGGTCACCTGCGGCACGCCGATGCCGGTGACGACGCGCGTCGTG
>DAISWT010000334.1:0-3410 GCA_036826235.1 Acidobacteriota bacterium
GCGCAGCCTGCTCAACACCGAGCGGATCGATCCGGGCTTCGACGCGAAGAACCTGGTCACGCTGTCGTTCGACGTCGGCTCGGTGGGGTACGACCAGGTGCGCGGCGAGGCGTTCGAGAAGCGGGTGCTCGAGACAGTGCGCGCCCTGCCGGGCGTGCGCGCCGCCGCCCTGTCGGCCGACCTGCCGATGGGCGGCGGTGTCGGGCGGACGGTCTTCCCGGAGGGCCAGGAGCCGGCGACCGGCGCCGTCGGGCAGTTCACCACGGCGAACCAGATCAGCCCCGGCTACTGCGATACGCTCGGGATGAAGCTCGTGCGCGGGCGCGACGTCACCGAGATGGACCGGGCGGGGGCGCCGCTTGTCGTGCTGATCAACGAGGCGATGGCCAGGCAGTTCTGGAAGGACCAGGACGCCATCGGCAAGCGCTTCAAGTTTTTCGGCGACGAGGAGTTCCGCCAGGTCGTCGGCATCGTCAGGAACACCAAGCTCTTCTCCCTGGGCGAGGACCCCCAGTCGCAGGCATTCATCCCTGCGCTGCAGTTCTACACCCCGGCGATGACCGTCAACGTGCGCGCCGCGGGCGACGCCGCGGCGCTCCTCCCCACGCTGCGACGGGAGATCCAGGCGCTCGAGCCGACCATGCCGCTGACCAACGTGGACACCGCCGAGTCGCTGATCTCCCAGGCGCTCTGGGCGCCGCGCATGGGGGCGGCGCTCCTGAGCGCCTTCGGCCTCATCGCCCTGGTGCTCGCCGCCATCGGCATCTACGGCGTCATGTCGTACTCGGTCAACCAGCGCACGGTCGAGTTCGGCCTGCGCATGGCCCTGGGCGCCCGGCCGGCCGACGTGCTCGGTCTGGTGCTGCGGCAGGGCATGACGCTGGTGGCCATCGGTCTGGCCGGCGGCATCGTGGCGGCCCTGGCCGCGACGCGGCTGGTCGGGACGCTGCTGGTGGGGATGAGCGCCACCGATCCGGCGACCTTCGCGCTGATCTCGCTGCTGCTCGCCACGGTCGCCGCCCTTGCCGGCTACCTGCCGGCGCGGCGCGCCGCGCGGGTCGATCCGATGGTCGCCCTGCGGTACGAGTGAGGAGGTGCCATGCACTGCACTGTCCTGCTGATCGTCCTCCTGGTCATGGTCGTGCTCCTGCTCCTGATGGGGCCGATCTGATGGACACCCTGATCCAGGACGTGAAGTTCGGGCTGCGGGCCCTGGTCAAGAACCCGGGCTTCACCGCCGTGGCGGTGCTGGCGCTGGCACTGGGCATAGGCGCCAACAGCGCGATCTTCAGCGTGGTGAACGCCGTGCTGCTGCGGCCCCTGCCGTTCCCGGGGCCGGACCGCCTGATGTCGGTGTGGGAGAGCAACGCCGTCCGCGGCTGGCACAAGGACGTGGTCACGCCGGCCGATTTCATCGACTGGCGCCGGGACGCGCGGACCTTCGAGACCATGGCGGCCTACTTCGGGCGGGGATTCAACCTGCGGGCCGGGCGGGAGGCCGAGCGGGTGCGCGGCGCCGACGTCTCCGTCGATTTCTTCCGGGTGCTGCGGGCCTCCCCGGCCCTGGGGCGCGACTTCTCGGCGCAGGACGAAGGGGCCGCGAGCGCCGGCCGCGTGGCGATCATCAGTCACGCGCTCTGGCAGCGCCGCTTCGGCGGCGACCCGGGTTTGATCGGCCGGCCGGTCGTGCTGAACAGCGAGACGTTCACCATCGTCGGCATCACGCCCCCGGGGTTCCAGTTCCCCGAGAAAGCCGAGATCTGGACACTGGCGAAGAACGTCGTTCCCGCGAACCCGTTCGTGCCTGCGACCACGGACATCAAGGGCGTGCGCGGCATGCACTACTTCGATGTCATCGCTCGCCTCAAGGACGGCGCCGGCCGCGCCCAGGCGCAGGCCGAGATGGACACCATCGCCACCCGTCTCGAAAAACAATACCCCGACAGCAACGCCAACACGGGTGTCGAGGTCATCCCCCTGCACGAGGCGATCGTCGGTGACGCGCGCCCGGCGCTGCTCGTTTTCCTGGGGGCCGTCGGGCTGGTCCTCTTGATCGCCTGCGCCAATGTCGCCAACATGTCCCTGGCGCGCGCTGCGGCACGCCGCCGGGAGATCGCCGTGCGCACCGCCCTGGGCGCCACGCCTATGCGCCTGCTGAGGCAGTGCCTGACCGAGAGCGTCCTGCTGGCGATCGCGGGGGGCGGCGCCGGCTTTCTCCTGGCGTCGTGGGGCACGGATCTTCTGGTCGCGGTCCGACCCGAGACGATTCCGGGGACGCGTGCCATCGGTGTCGACGCGCGCGTGCTCGGATTCACCTTGCTCCTGTCCGTCCTGACCGGCGTCCTCTTCGGTCTCCTGCCGGCGCTGCAGGCGTCCGCGACCGACCCACAGGATGCGCTGCGCGAGGGGGGGCGCACGTCCTCGACGGGCCCGCGCGCCCGTCTCCTGCGCCGCGCCCTGGTCGTCTGCGAGATGGCGGTGGCGCTCGTTCTCCTCGCCGGCGCCGGGCTTCTGGTGAAAGGGTTCCTGCGCCTGCAGCAGATCGACTCGGGGCTCTCGGTCGAGCGCGTGCTCACGCTCAATCTCGTGATCCCCGACGCCCGTTACGCCGAAGACACGGCTCAGATCCGCTTCTACAACGAGATCCTGCGCCGGACCACGGCGCTTCCCGGCGTCGTGGCCGCCGGTCTCACGAGCAACCTGCCTCTCGGCGGGTCGGACTCGGTCCTCGGGTTTTCGATCGAGGGCAGACCCGAGGCAAAACCGGGAGAGGGTCCCATGTCCGGCTTCCACCAGGTCAGCCCGGACTACTTCGGCGCCCTGGGCATTCGGCTCCTGCGCGGGCGATCATTCGAGCCGCGCGACACGCAGCAGGCGCCCGGTGTCGTGGTCGTCAGCGAGACGCTGGCGAAGCGCTACTGGCCCGGGGAGGACGCCATGGGCCGGAGGATCTCGTTTGGCACCAACGACAAGGGAGAGCCGTACTGGATGACCGTCATCGGCGTTGCGGTGGACGTGCGTCAGAAGGGTCTGCACACAGATCCGCGCGCCGAGTCCTACGTGTCCTACACGCAATGGCCGTCGCGCTACACGACCCTGGTCGTACGCAGCGGCCTCGAGCCCGCCGCTCTCGAGGCGTCCGTGCGCCGCGAGGTGCAGGCGGTCGACCACGACATCCCCGTGTACGACGTCAAGACGATGCATCAGGTCCTCGAGGGTTCGCTGGCCTCCCGGCGCTTCAACATGACGCTCCTCGTCCTGTTCGCGGTGCTCGCGGTCCTGCTGGCGGCCGTCGGTCTTTACGGCGTGATGGCGTACACGGTCACGCAGCGCACCCACGAGATCGGCGTGCGTGTGGCGCTCGGCGCCGGCCGGGGGGACGTCCTGCGGCTGGTGGTCGGTCAGGGCAT
>DAISWT010000335.1:0-3407 GCA_036826235.1 Acidobacteriota bacterium
TCGGGGTCGACGGCGCCGACTGGCAGGTGATCGAGCCGCTGGTGGCGCGCGGCCGGATGCCGGCCTTCAAGCGTCTGATGGAGCAGGGGGCGACCGGCACGCTCCGTTCGATGCTGCCGTCCGCCTCTCCCTCCCTGTGGACCACGATCGCGACTGGCGTGGGGCCGGAGCGCCACGGCATCCACGGCTTCGTCGTCGAGGGCGAGGGCAGCGCGGCTGACGCGGCGCACGCTGAGGAGGGGCGGGCGGCGGCCGCCGGCGGGGGCGGCGTGCGCCCGGTCACCAGCGCGATGCGGCGGGCGCCGGCCTTCTGGAACATCCTGCCGCGCTATGGGCGCAAGGTCGGCGTGGTCGGCTGGCTGGTGACCTGGCCGGCGGAGCCGACGAACGGTTACATCGTCTCCTCCTACCTGCCGTACATCTACAACTGGTCCACCGGGCGACCGCTCAAGGGGACCATCGTCTCCGGCATCCCGAAGCAGACGTTCCCCGAGGTGCTCATCGACGACCTCGACGCCGACAAGGTGAAGCCGGCCGATCTGCCGGGCTCGATGGTCGGGCGGTTCTACGACCCGATGCAGATGAGCGGCCTGTCCCCGGACGACCGCGAATGCGTCGAGGGGTTCCTGTGGAGCCTGGCGTGCGACGAGACCTACCGGCGGATCGGTCTGAAGCTGTATGAGCGATTTCCCGTCGATCTGTTCGCCGTCTACTTCGGCGGGGTCGACGTCGCCTCGCACCGGTTCTGGAAGTTCGCCCACCCCGGCGCCATGCCGTACGGCGTAAGCCCACGCGAGGCGGCCGTCCTGGGACGGGTCATCGACGAGTACTACGTCTACGTGGATGGCCTGCTCGGCGAGTACCTGGAGCGGCTCGGTCCCGGCGACACGCTCGTCGTCCTGTCGGACCACGGCTTCAAGCCGGTCCTCTTCCCAGGGAAGCCGACGACCTCGGGGCACCACCGGCTGGAAGGGATCATCGGCTTCTATGGTCGGGGCGTGAGGGCGGGAGGGAAGATCGGCGAGGCGGGGCTGCTCGACGTCCTGCCGACCCTCCTCGACCTGCTCGGCGTGCCGATCGCCAGGGACCTGGAGGGGCATGTCATCCGCGATGCGCTGGACGAAGGCTTCGCGAGGCGGCATGCTCCGTCGTTCGTCGACACGTACGGGGAGGTGGAGCGGCCGCCGGCGCCGACGCAAACCGAGCTCGACCGCAACGTCCTGGAGCGGCTGCGCTCCCTCGGCTATATCAATTGACGGTCGGCCATCGACCGCGACTGGCGGCGACGCGTCAGCGCACCGGGAAGCGCCAGCCGAAGCCGAACGCCGCTTCCGTGAACGCGAAGCTTTCGCCGTCGGCGAAGACCGTGCCGTTGCCGTCGAAGCGGTTTCCGCGCAGCTCAAAGCGGGCGTACGCGATCGGACCGAGGAACAACCTAACGCCGCCGCCGAGGCTCCAGACTGAATCAGTTTCGCTGCCGAGGTCGGTGTCGTTGGTGTGGACCCATCCGAGGCCGGCGGTGACGTAAGGGACGACGGCGTGCGTCGTGAAGTTGAAGACGTACGAGACCTGGGTATTGCCGATGTGCGCCGACTCCCCGGAGAAGAATCTGTCGTTGGCCGTGATCCCGTTGTACATGAACTCGATCTCGTGGTTGGGGTTGAACAGATAGCCGAACCGCACGCCGGCGCCCGTGTCGTCGTCCAGCTCCATCTTGTCCTCGAAGCTGTCGAGGTTCACCGACACGGTGAACTCATACCCCTCCCGGAACCCACCGGCCCAGCGCCGGCGGGGTTGAGCCTGTGAGTCCGTGACGAACAGCGGCAAGGCCACGAGAGCGAAGGCGGCAGGCACGAGACGTTTCGGATTCATCGCATCCCTCCGGCGCGGCGCCGCGACGGGTCGGGCTCGCCGGCGCGCGTTGACCCTATTTTTGCACGCATGCTATAGTCTCGCCCACTCACGTGGGGCGTTAGCTCAGCTGGGAGAGCGCGAGGCTGGCAGTCTCGAGGTCGGGGGTTCGATCCCCCCACGCTCCACCACCCTCTTACTCTTCCCCGAAGATTTTCTTTTTGTGCTTGGGGGGCTTGGTGCGTCTGTCGGCGTGGCGCTGGTGTGGCTTGCGGGGGAGCGGGAGGCGGACCCCGGGCATTCCCTTGATCCGTTTGCGGGGACGGCGGGGCTTTATCGTGGGACCTGGCGGGTGCCGCTGACGGCGGCGGCGCGCGGCTTGACCCGCTCGCGCCGCTTCTGCACGCGGTCGCGGACGCGGGCCCTGCGGGCCTCGCCCGGGATCGCCTCGGCCGGGGCGATGACGATGGAGCTGAGGGCCGCCTCCAGCACCTCCCCGACCTCACGCACGAACACCAGCTTCATCTGCTTGCGGATGTGGGCCGGGATGTCGACCAGGTCCTTCTCGTTGCGGACGGGCATGAGCACGGTGGTGATGCCGGCGCGGCGCGCCGCCAGGATCTTCTCCTTGACGCCGCCGACCGGCAGGACCTTGCCGCGCAGGGTCACCTCCCCGGTCATGGCGATGTCGTGCCGCACCGGCCGCTGCGACATCAGGGACGCCAGGGCCGCGACGATGGTCACCCCGGCGGACGGCCCGTCCTTCGGGATGGCGCCGGCCGGCACGTGGATGTGGATGTCGGTCTTCTCGAACAGCGCGTCGTCGATGCCCAGGTCCTTGGCGTGCGACTTGACGTAGGTCAGGGCCGCCTGGGCCGACTCCTTCATGATGTCGCCGAGCTGACCGGTGATCGAGAGAGCGCCGTTGCCCTTCATCCTGCTGGCCTCGACGAACAGGATGTCGCCGCCCGCCGAGGTCCAGGCGAGACCGGTCGAGACTCCGACCTCGTCGGTGCGCTCGGCCACCTCCGGGATGTAGACGATCGGCCCCAGGTAGTCCTGCAGGTCCTTGGCGTCCACCGAGCGGGCGCGCGGCTTGCTGATGACGATCTCCTTCGCCACCTTGCGGCAGATCGTCGCGATCTGCTGCTCGAGCTTGCGCAGCCCCGAGTCGGAGGTGTAGCCGCGGATGATCTCCTTGAGAGCGTCCTCGGTGATGCCGACCAGCTCCTTCGTCAGCCCGTGCTCGGCCACCTGCCGGGGGATGAGGAACTGGCGCGCGATGTCCAGCTTCTCCTCTTCGACGTATCCGGGCAGGTGCAGGATCTCCATCCGGTCGCGCAGGGGATCGGGGATGGTGTCGAGCCTGTTGGCCGTGGTGATGAACATCACGCGCGACAGATCGAAGGCCAGGTCGAGGTACAGGTCGGTGAAGCTGTTGTTCTGCTCGGGATCGAGGACCTCGAGGAGCGCCGAGGCCGGGTCGCCCCGGAAGTCCATGCCGATCTTGTCCACCTCGTCGATCATGAACAGGGGGTTGCGCGAGCCGGCGCGCC
>DAISWT010000336.1:0-3393 GCA_036826235.1 Acidobacteriota bacterium
ACCCTCGCGTGCGCCAGCAGGGCCGGCGCGCTGCCGCACATCAGCGACGCGATGTGCGGGATCTCCTCCCGGATGGAGCGGCGGTTGGTCCCGACCAGACGCGCGATGGTCACGCTCCGGTCGAGGATGCGTACGTCGCACCCTCGGCCGATCAGGGCTTCCGCCAGCGTCACCATCGGGCTTTCCCGCAGGTCGTCGCTGCCCGGCTTGAACGACAGGCCGACCAGCCCCACGTGCCGGTGACCCGTCTGCAGCACCGCCTGCACGGTCCGGCGCACCTGGGCCTCGTTCGACGGCAGGATGGCCGACAAGAGCGGCAGCGCCACGTCGGCCCGGCGGGCCGCGTGCAGGAGCGCCCGCAGGTCCTTCGGCAGGCACGAACCGCCGAACGCGAAGCCGGGCCGCAGGTACGCCTCGGACACGTTGAGCTTCTTGTCCATGAGGAAGATGCGCATGACTTCACGGGCGTCCACGCCCAGGGTCGCGCAGACGTCGCCGACCTCGTTGCCGAAGCAGACCTTGAGGGCGTGGAAGGCATTGCAGACGTACTTGACGGCTTCGGCGGCCCGCGGCGTGGTCAGGACGAACGGGGCTTCCACTCCGGCGTACAGGGATCGGAACAGGAAGGCCGCCGCGGGGTCGTCGCTTCCCACCAGGGTGAACGGCGGATGAGCGAAATCGCGCAGCGACGAGCCCTCGCGCATGAACTCCGGGTTGACCGCGACCCGCAGGGTGAAGTTCCGACCCGCGCCCGCCTCCGAGAGGAGGGCGGGACGCAGGACGCGCTCGGTGGTCCCGGGGAGGACGGTACTGCGCAGCACGACCGTGAAAGGATCCTGGCGACCGGCCAGGGCGAGCCCGATCTCCCGGCCGACGCGCTCGATCGCCTGCACGTCGATCTCTCCGCTGGAGCGCCCCGGCGTCCCCACGCAGATCAGCGCCACATCGGATCGGTCGATCGCTTCCCGGGGATCGGTCGTGGCGCCGAGCCGTCCGGCGCCGACCATCTCGGCGACCAGCCCGCCGAGACCGGGCTCGATGACCGGCGGAGTGGCGTCGTTGACCAGCGCCACCTTGTCCGGGTTGGCGTCCACGCCCGTCACCTCGTGGCCGGCCCGCGCCAGGCAGGCGGCGGTCACGCATCCGACGTACCCGAGGCCGAACACGCTAACGCGCACGGCGAGCCTCCTTCTCCGTTTCCACGGGCCGCCCCGCGGACAGCTCCTCCGCCTGGCGGCCGACGCAGGAACGGAGCAGCTCGTAGCAGCGGCGGATCTCCGCCTCGTCCCCGTCATAGGGATCGGCGATCTCGATCGGACGCCGCCGGCTGTCCCCGTCGCCCGTGTGCAGCAGGGCGATCTTGTGCGCGGCGCGAGGGTAGCGCCCCCGGAGATCGGCCTCGATCAGGGAATCCATCGGAACGATCAGATCGGCGCGCTCGATGAGGGCCCGCGTCACCGGCCGCGCCCGGTGGCCCTCGAGATCGACTCCGAGGAGCCGGGCGGCGCGGCGCGCGCGCGGATCGGCGCGCTGGCCGCGGCGGGCGTAGAGGCCGGCCGACCTGACCGCGATCTCGTCCGGGCAGCGCCGGGCCAGGCTCTGCTTCAGGAGGGCCTCGGCCATCGGGCTGCGGATGATGTTGCCGCGGCAGACGTACACCACGCTGTCGACGGCTCCGGCCGCCCGCGCCGGCCCTTCGTCGCGGAGCCGGAGGGCGCGCCGGACCCGGAGTCTCCAGTAGAGGAGAGCCCGGCGCAGGCCGAGGCTCCGCTGCACGCGCGCGATTCTCTTGAGCCATTCCGGGAGCCGGCGTTTCGCCGTCCGCCGGGCGAAAGCGCCGGCGGGGGACCGGCCCGCCCTCCGCAAGGCGTCGGCGCGCGCGCCGCGGAGCGCTTCCCTGCACCGTCTCTCGAACTCCCTGGCCACCTCCGGCCAGCCGAAGCGCTCCTCGACCAGCCGCCGGCCCGCCTCTCCGAGCGCCCGGCGGCGCCCGGGATCGCGCAGGAGCGCCACGACGGCGCGGGCGAAATCTCCCGGATCGTCGGCCAGAATGAAATGCAGCCCCGGGACCAGCGGCAGCCCTTCCGCGCCCACGGTCGTCGAGACGACCGCCTTTCCCGCGGCCAGCGCCTCGAAGATCTTCAGACGCGTTCCCCCGCCGATGCGGAGCGGCACGACGTACACCATCCCCTGTGCGAGATAGGGGCGGACGTCCGGGACCGTCCCGGTGACCCGCGCACCCGACGCTTCCGCCGCCGTGACCAGCCCGGCGCCGGGCCTTCGACCGACTATCGAGAACGATACGTCCGGCGCCTCGCGGCGGACGCGCGGCAGGACCGCCTCCAGGAAATACCGCACCGCGTCCTCGTTCGGGTACCAGTCCATCGAACCGGTGAAGACGAGCGACGGCCGCGCCCCGCGGGACTCCCCGGGCGTGAAGTAGGACGTATCGACGCCGGTCGGGACGGTCCGCACCGCGGCGCGCGGGGCGCCGGCCCGCAGGAGGGCCGCATCCCCCTCCGACACCGCCACCGTCAGATCCGCCCGCGAGCAGACCGCGGCCTCCGCGCGACGCATCTTGCGCCACTCGATCGCCAGCGCCGCGCGGCGCCATGGGCGGCGCTCGACCCCGCACAGCCGCTTCCAGATCAGGTGCTCGACATTGTGGGCGAAGAACAGCACCGGCAGCGCGCCCCGCAACCGGACGTTCACCGTGGCGCTGAGGAAGTCGGCCACGCACAGATCCGCCGCGCCGGCTTTCATGCGACGGCGCACCTCCGCCTCCAGGGCCGGGGCGCGGAACTTCAGAAGATCGACCGGCAGCGGCGTGAGCCAGGAGCGCGCCAGCGCCCGCGCGAAGGCGGCGCTGGCCCATTTCGGGATGTCGAACGGGACCGAGACGACCTCGCAGCGCGGCAGGCGGCGGGCGAGCTCGGCGGGGTCGTCGGCGCCGCCGTGGGTCGTCAGGAGCGTGACCGCGTGACGGCGCGACAGCTCCGAGACCAGATGGAAGCTCCGCAGGCGCCCGCCCGTCTCCGGCGGCCACAGCCCACCGACTTTCACCCAGACGATCCTCACGCGTCGGCCTCACGCATGGGGGGCCTCCTCGAGCGCCGGCAGGCGGCTCGGCTCGGCCCGGCGGGGCAAGGCGCGGAGCGCGGCGCCGGCCAGGGCGGCGAGGAACGGCACGGGATCGGAAAGCCACAGGTCGTCGTAGTGCAGGTCCCTTCCGCCCGGCTTCAGGAATTCCACGACGGTCCCGAGACGCGACGGATAGCGGTCGGTCCAGCCCGCCGGCCGGCCGCGCAGCACCTGCAGCAGATGCTTGGCGTCCCCGGCCAGCCACCGCCCCCGGACGCCGACGCGGTACTCGAAGCGTTGCGGGCAGGCCCC
>DAISWT010000337.1:0-3365 GCA_036826235.1 Acidobacteriota bacterium
CATCCTGTGCGGAGCCAACATCTCCCGCGATCGCCTGAAACAGGTCCTCTGAAGGACTATATTTGATCCTTGCGCCGACCGCCCCCTGGGCGTATAGAGGTCGCACGGGCGAAGGGTTTCAGAGGAGATGCACGGGAGCATGCCCCCCGATCACCACGAGCCGCCGGCAAAGCACGAGCTGGCTTTCCCCGGCGGCTCTTACATTTCCGTAAGCGCCCGGTCGATCGCCGTTCTTTCCGCTGGACTCGGGCTCGTCCTGGGAGCGGTCCTCGTCGTCGCGAGACAGGCCGGGCTGACCTTCGCCGAGTCGAACGCCCTGGTCGTATCGCTGGCCACGCTGGCGCTGATTCTCCTGCCTCTGCCGGTCCTCCTGTCGGAGCACAGGGTCAATCGTCTGCGAAAGTGGGTCGATGGCAGACCGTCCCGGGCCCTGGGACTCGCCGCGCTTCCGCTCGCCCCCTTCTTTCTTTACTGGGCCGTTCCCGGCAACGCGACAGCCGTCGGCGTCGCGCGTCTCGTGCTCTATGTCCTGGTCCCCACCGGGCTGGCCGTCCTGCTGCCGCTCGGGCGCTGGCGCGCGGTCGGGGACGCGCTGGTCGTGGCGACGATCTGGCTGCCGGTCGAGTTGCGGGAGTTTCGCGCCTCGTTCCCCTGGCCACCGGGAGGTTCGGGGTACCTGCTCGTCGCGCCGCTGGCGATGGATCTTCTCCTCTATCTGATGCTGGTGGTCCGGCGGTTCGACGGCTCGGGGCTCCGGATGAAACTGCGGTCGCCGGATCTCGCGGCCGCCGTTGGGGCGTTCGCGTCGTTCGCGGTGGTGGGCATCCCTCTCGGCCTGAAGACCGGCTTCCTGTCCTTCGGCATCCGGGCCGAGGGAGCGGTGCCCGTCCTGGCCGGGGCGGCGGTCACGTTCCTGTTCACCGCCCTGCCGGAGGAGATCCTTTTCCGCGGCATGGTCCAGGGAATTCTCGAGAGCTGGGTCGGACGGCCACGGCTGGCGCTCGGCGTCGCCTCGTTGATCTTCGGCGCGGCGCACCTGAACAACGGGCCGAACGCGCCCGACTGGCGCTACTTCGCCCTGGCGACGCTGGCGGGGATCGCCTACGGCTGGGTCTACCAGCGCACGCGCCGAATCTCCGCGTCCGCCCTCACCCACGCTCTGGTGGACGTCACCTGGTCGATCTTCCTGAAGGGTTGAGATGGGCGACCACGCCGACGGGGTGATCGTACGGCGCCCGCCCCCGGCCTCGTTCAGGCTCGACCGCCGGGCGCTCGCCGAAGGCGCGGATCTGGTCCTGATCGTCGCTTTCCTGCTCGTCTACATCTGGATCATCGAGCCGCGCACGCAGGCCTACGCCTGGCACGCGTTCGCCCTCTTCCTGGCGTTCACGGTTCTGTCGAGCCGCCGGCACGGCGATACCCGTGCCGATCTGGGCATCCGCCTGGACACGTTCCGGCGAGCGCTGGCCGAAGCCGCCGTGGTTTTCTCGCCGGCGCTTCTTCTGACGCTCGCCATCGGGCTCTTCTTCCGCAGCGGGAGCCACGTCACGATCCGGCACATCACGCTGTCGCTCCTCGGGGGCTATCCGTGGGCGCTGTTCCAGCAATACGGTCTCCAGTGCGTCATCAGCCGTCGCCTGCGCGTCCTCATCCCCCAGGCCGCCGCGCACGATGCGGTGTGCGCCGCCATCTTCGCCGCGCTGCACCTCCCGAACCCGTTTCTGACGGTGGTCACCTTCGGGGCCGGCTACTGCTTCTGCGCGCTGTTCCGCCGCTGCCCGAACCTGTTCGTTCTGGCGCTGGCGCACGCGGTCGCCTCGACCATCCTGTACCACGCGCTGCCGGCCGCCACGACGCACCTCATGCGTGTCGGCCCGGGGTACTACCAGCAGGCCGGGCTGGACTGATTCCGCTCCCTGTCGCCTCGCGCGTCCGCGTGGCCCCCGCCATCTCGCCTCCTCCGGGATAGACTGTCCGCGGTCTCTTTGGCGATGATGCCGCGCGGGAGGGCAGGAGGATGTGTCGGCAGGCAAGGCATGCGGCGGCGCTCTTGCTCGCGATCGCGGGGGCGTTCATCCCGCCGTTTCGTTCCCACGCGCAGCCGATGCCGGGGCCCGCGCAGCCGGAACCCTCTCCCCCCGCGCCCTCGACGGCGGGCCCCGCCGGCGCACCGGCGCTGCAGCCGGCCGTGGCGCTCGAGGAGGGCTTCCCGATCGACGAGAGAGTAACCCGGCGGATCGAGGCGGGCGCCGACCCGCGCCGCCATGGCGTGATAGCCTTGCCACATCTCCTGCGGAGGAGACAGGCATGCGGAAGGGGAAGCAGAACAGCAGGCGAGCGCGCAGGCGGGTCCAGGTGCGTTATGGCGTCGGGGAGACCCGGTTCATCGGCTACTCCGGAAATGTCTCCCGCTCCGGAGTCATGGTGCGCGCGGCCCGAGTCTTCCCGCCGGGCACCATCCTCGACATCGAGCTGAAGTTCCCCGACCACACTTTCCGCCTGCGCGGCGAAGTGGTGTGGGCGCGCGAGGGCTCCTACCAGTGGGTCCTCGTCGGGCGCGTCGGAATGGGCATCAATTTCATCGAACCCCCCGAGGACCTCCTGCGGCTCTTGGAGACCATGTCCCTTTGAGCGACGACCGCGGTCGGGGCCATCCCGGCGGCGGGTCGTCCGCGGCGCCCTCGACTCCCGGCCGCGCCGCGGCCCCGAGGGCGTGGCTGCGTCCCGGGTTCACCGACCTGCTGGGGATTTTCCTGGCGCTTCTTGTCGTGATCGTTGGCGCGCACCGCATGTTCGGCGACGCCGACGGTGCGACTCACGTCGCCACCGGTCTGTGGATACTCGACCATCGGCGGATCCCCGGCACCGATCCGTTCTCGGGGACCGCCGCGGGGGCGGTTTGGTTCGCGCACGAATGGCTGGCGGACGTCGCCTCGGCGCTGGCGTACCGCGTCGCCGGCTGCGCCGGCCTGCTGGCGGGATCCGCGCTGGTCATCGTCCTGGCGCACGTCCTCCTGTTCCGTTTTCTGGTGCGACGGGGTGACGACGTCCTGGTATCCTTCGGAGCCGTGGTGGCCGCCGCGGCGACCGCTTCCTCCCACTGGCTGGCGCGGCCGCACCTCCTGACCGTGCTGTTCCTCGTCGTCTGGACCGTTGTGCTCGAGCAGGTGCTCGGCGGCCGCTGGCGGCCACGGGCGCTTCTCGGCCTGCCGCCGCTCGCCCTCGTGTGGGCCAACGTGCACGGGGGATTCCTGGTCGCGTTCATCGTGCTCGCCTGCTACACCGCAGGGACGCTCATCGCCGCGCTGCCGCGCGGGACGGCGTCACGGCCCGGGGCGGCCCGCGCCCGCTCGCTGCTCACGCCC
>DAISWT010000338.1:0-2200 GCA_036826235.1 Acidobacteriota bacterium
GCGAGCGCACCATCCGCGAGCAGCAGGAGGCGATCCGCGAGCTGTCGACGCCGGTCCTGCAGGTGCGGGAGCGTCTTCTGATTCTGCCGATCATCGGAGTCATCGATCCCCAGCGGGCCCGCCAGCTCACCGAGCAACTGCTGCGCGGCATCCGGACGAACCGGGCCAGGGTCGTCGTCATCGACATCACCGGGGTCGCCGCGATGGACTCCAACGTGGCGAACCATCTCGTCCTGACGGTCGAGGCCTCGCGACTCCTCGGCGCTACGGTCATCGTCACGGGCCTCTCCCCCGAGATCGCGCAGACCCTGGTGAACATCGGAGTCGACCTGACCAAGATGAACACCGTCGGGGACCTGCAGGGCGGCATCGAGGAAGCCGAACGACTCCTGGGCTACAAGGTCGGCCCGGTCGAGAAGGTCGTACCATCCGAATGAAAGGGGGCCCACCGTGGCCGTCCCGATCCTCAAGCAGGGTCCGTATCTGATCGCCAGCGTGCAGTCCGCGCTCACAGACGCCGAGTTGCTCGAGCTGAGGAACGCGCTGGTTCTGATGGTCGGCAAGTATCGATCGCGGGGCGTGATCGTCGACGTCACCGCCATGGACGTGATGGACTCCTTCGCCTCGCGCACGCTGCGTGACATCGCCCACATGATCCGACTGCGCGGCGCCGAAACCGTCATCGTCGGAATCCAGCCCGAGGTCGCCTTTACGATGGTGCAGCTCGGCCTGACCCTCGAGGGGGTGGCCACGGCGCTCGACTTGGAGGAGGGACTCGCCTTCCTGGACCGGGGGGTGAAGAAGCTCGGCGGTCATGTGGGTGCTTCTGGCTGATGCGCGAGGGGATTCATCGATCCGCCGCCAAGGCGGAGCGGCCATCAGCGCGAGGTTTGTCTCCCTTGGAAGAGACGCGGGTTCCGATCCAGTCGGACCACGACATCGTGACGGCGCGCCAGCGCGGGCGCACCCTCGCGCAACAGCTCGGCTTCTCGAACAGCAACCTCACCGTGATCGCCACCGCGATCTCGGAGCTGGCTCGCAACATCCTGCTCTACGCGAAGAAAGGCGAGCTGACGCTCGGCATCATCGAGAGCAACGGACGGCAGGGACTCTCGGTCGTCGCGCGCGACCAGGGTCCCGGCATCCCCGACATCAATCGAGCCATGGACGTCGGCTATTCCACGTCCGGCAGCCTCGGTCTGGGCCTGCCCGGGGTGAGGCGGCTGATGGACGACTTCGAGATCGTCTCCCGGGTGGGCAAGGGCACGACGGTCACGACGGCGAAATGGAAGTGATGAGCGGCACGCGGATCGAATGGGGGGCCGCCGCGCGGACCCTGGCCGGACAGGACGAATCGGGGGATCGGCACCTGGTCAAGCCGCTTTCCGACGGCGCGCTCCTGGCCGCGGCGGATGGGCTCGGGCACGGCCACGAGGCGGCCCTGGCGGCGGACCTGGCGGTCCGGACGGCGGAGCATCACGCCGGGCTCTCCCTGATTGAGATCATGGAGCGCTGCCATCAAAGCCTGATCCGGACGCGCGGCGTGGCGCTGAGCCTGGCGCGCTGGGACGCGAAGCAGAAAACAATGACCTGGCTCGGCGTGGGTAACGTCGAGGGGCTTCTGCTCCGGCCCGACTCCGACAAGCGTCCTGTTCCCGAGCGTCTGCTGCTGCGACTCGGCGTCGTCGGTGCGCGACTGCCCGGCCTGCAGGAGGCGAGGGTCGAGGTCCCGGGGACCGGCGTGCTGATCTTCACCACCGACGGCATCGCCAGCGGCTTCGAACTGGGACTGGATCCCCGGGTCAGGCCGCAGCCCCTGGCCGATCAGATCCTCGCCCGGCACTCCCGGGGCACCGACGACGCGCTGGTCCTGGTGGCGCGTCTTTCCGGGTGAAGCGATGCAGGACGCGGATCGCAGGGCGCTGAAGGAACGCTACATCGCGGCCCTGCGCGAGCAGATCGCGCACGCCGACGAGGCCACCCTGCAGCAGGCCTACGAGATCGGGCGCCGGGCGATCGGTGACGGTGTCGGTGTGCTGGAGCTGATCGCCATGCACCAGGAGGCCCTGGAAGAGATCCTCAGGGAGCACGAAGCGTCCGAGTCGTGCGTGCTCGCGGTCAGCGACGCCGGGAAGTTCCTGGGGGAGAGCCTGTCGTCGGTCGAGATGGCGCACCGCGGCTTCCAGGAAGCGGTGACCGT
>DAISWT010000338.1:2228-3361 GCA_036826235.1 Acidobacteriota bacterium
CGCCTGAACCAGATGCTGGAAGAGGAAGCGCGGCGCATCGCCCACGCCCTGCACGACGACGCCGGGCAGATCCTGGTGACCGTCCACTTGGCGCTGCAGGAAGCGGCCAGCGGCCTCCCGCCGCGATCCCGCGCGCGCCTTGAGAAGGTTCGCGAACTGCTGGACGAGATCGAGAAGCGTCTCAGGCGGCTGTCACACGAGCTGCGCCCGACGCTCCTGGACGACCTCGGGCTGCTGCCGGCGCTGGAGTATCTGGCGCAGGGGGTCGCGGCCAGGTCCGGCATACCGATCGTGGTGGAGGGGCCGAGGACGCCGCGCCTGCCGCCCGCGTACGAGACCGCCCTGTACCGGGTGGTCCAGGAGGCGCTGCGGAACGCCTCGAAGCACGCCGTGGCCCGCCGCGTGGACATCCGGTTCTCGGTCGAGCCGGACGTGATCCGCTGTTTGGTGAAGGACGACGGCCGGGGATTCGACGTCGCCGCCGCGATGGCCCCGAAGGGAGAGAGGGGTTTTGGATTGATCGGAATGCGCGAGCGCCTCGTCGCGGTGGGCGGCCGGCTCGCCATCGACTCGGCTCCGGGACGGGGGACGGAGCTGCGTATCACGATTCCTTGGGAGGAGCACGATGCCGATTCAGGTCCTTCTGGCCGATGACCATCAGATCGTACGACAGGGTTTGAGGGCGATGCTCGAGCACGAGGGGTTCAAGGTCGTCGGCGAGGCCTCCGATGGCCGCGAGGCGATCCGCATGGCCGAGACCACCCACCCCGACGTGGCGATTCTCGACCTCGCCATGCCGGCGCTCAACGGTCTCGACGCCGCGCGGGAGATCCTGCGCGGTTCCTCGCGGACCAAGGCGATCCTGCTGACCATGCACACCGAAGACCCGTATGTCCTGGAGGCGCTTCGCGCCGGCATCAGCGGCTACGTCCTGAAGACTCAGGCCGCTCTGGATCTGGTCCAGGCGATCCGGGAAGTGACGCGCGGGGCGATTTATCTGAGCCCCGGCGTTTCGAAGACCGTGGTGGATGCCTATCGCAACAAGTCCGACCTGCCGCCTGATCCGTTGAGCCCGCGCGAGCGCGAGGTCCTGCAGCTGGTGGCGGAGGGGAAAACGACCAAGGAAGTGGCGG
>DAISWT010000339.1:0-3351 GCA_036826235.1 Acidobacteriota bacterium
ACCGAAAACTGGAATCACCTGCCCCGGTCGTCCCCTGCCTCCTGGGCCTTGCACCTCGCGGGGGCGGGCCTCGCGCGTCTTCACGATCTGTCCCGCTCCGCCGGCAGCGGCGGCCCGGCCGAACTGGACGCGCAGATCCGCGAGCTCCTCACCCTCGAGGACGATCTCGAGCGCCGCCTCGGCCGCCTGCTGGCGGAGATGGCCGAGCGGGGCGCCTGGCCGCGCCTGCGCTTCGGCGGCGCCGGCCACTACGCCGAGGAGCGGCTGGGCCTGTCGCGCACGTTCGCGGAGGACCGCGCACGCGTTGCCCGCTCCCTGCGCCGCTTCCCGCTTCTGCGCGCCGCCTATGAAGAAGGACGCGTCGGCCTCGAGGCGACTCTGACGGTCCTGCGCGTCCTCGGCGACGACCCCGTCGATGGCGCGACCGAATCCGCCTGGGTGGAGCGCGCCGAGGAGGCGACCGTCAAGCGCCTGCGCGACGAGGCCCGCGCGCTGGGACGGCGCGGACTTCTCGATCGACCCGCTCTCTCGCCCGCGCCTCAGTCCGCTTCCCGGCCCGCGCCCCCGCACCCCTCTCTCTCCGCGCTCCCGCCCCGCCCCCTCGACGACGCCGAGTGGCACGCCTCCCTTCGACGCGAACCGGGAACGGCGCGCGAGCGCATCCTCCGCTTCGGCACGCTGGCGCTCGCCTGGTCGGACCGCGCCGCGGAGCCTCTGGGGTGCGCCGGAGGTCTGCTCCCCAGCCCGGACGTTTTCCTCCGACTCCGCCTGCCAAACGAACTCGCCGACGACCTGCTCTTCGTCATCGAATCGACGCGCCGCCGCCTGTCGGACGAGGTCGAGCGCGTCCCGTGGCACGTTCCATGGCCGGACCCGCAGGCGCGCCCCTCCATCCTCGCGGCCCGGACGTTTTCCACGCGAGGCCGCCGCGTCCCCGCCTGGGTCGGACTGCTGGCCCTCCTGGAGGACTTCGTCTTCACTTGGGACGGCGAGACCCGCGCGCCCGCCAGGCTGCGGGCCGCCCGCATCGAGCCGCCCTCCCCTGCCAGAACGCGCGCCGACGCTCCGTACGCCGCCGCCCGCGCTCCCGGCGCCGCCAAAGCCCCGTCGGCCGCCGCGACCCCGCGCCGCCACGGCGACGCGATCTACGTCCGCGACGGCTGGCGCTGTTCCGCCCCCGCTTGCACCTCGCGGCGCAATCTCGAGGACCATCACCTCGTCTACCGCTCGCATCAGGGTCCCGACGATCTCTCGAACCGCGTCTGTCTCTGCCGCTTCCACCACAGCCGCGGCCAGCACGGCGGTCTCGCCTCCTGCCGGGGCATAGCACCCCTCGGCATCTTGTGGCGTCTCGGCCGGCGGGAGGTCGGGGCCTGGTACCGCAACGAGCGGCGACTGAAAACGAACGCGGATGCCCGCGGAGGTCGGGGACGTGATTCTCCCCGAAGTCACGAGCGTTCTGGACGGACCCGGCCGCTATAGAATTGCGCCTCTCGAGGTGCGGGCATGGCTTTCCGCTTCCGTCTCCCGGGTCGCGGTCGACGGTTCTGGGCCACGGCTGTCGTTCTCATCTTGATCACCTGCGCCGGGATCGCCCTCTTCGCCCGACGACCCGGCGAGCCCCCCGGTGGGCCCCGCCTCCCGGCGAAGCCGGTTCAGGATGTTCCGACTTTCGACCGGATCTATCTCAGGAACGTCTCGTACTCCTCGTATGTCCGCGGGGAGACGACGTTCACCCTGAAGGCCGAGGAGATCGTTCACCGCAAGAGGAAGCTCGGCCCGCTGACTCTTAATCCGATCAAGGAAGTCGAGATGAATGGCGTCCGGATCGAAATCTATCAGAGCGCTCCGCCAGCGGGTGGACGGGGCCCTCAGGCGGAGGACGTCGACCTGCCTGTCCAGAGGATCCTGAAAGAGTCTCTGTCCGCTAAAGACCTGGGGTTCGTGGCTCGGGTGCGGATGAATCGATTTCACCTGGTTCTCCTGCGCGGCGGCGTGGAGCAGCTCAGCATCGTGGCCGGAACCGCCAGCGTCGGTCTGGATTCCGCCATTCTCCGGATCGACGACGGCTTCACGCTGAGCACGCACGGTGGCGGGCAGCTGGTCGCGAAGAGCGCCGAATGGAGGTTCGACAGCAGGCGTCTCTCCGTCCCGGGGACCTACGTGCAGAAGGAGGGCCGAAACACCCGCCGCGGTGAGGAGGGAATTTTCAGGATCGGCCCCGACGGCCGCCTGACGAGGGAGGAGCCATCGGCCGCCGGCACTCCGGAGGCCAGCCGGCTCAGGACGCTCTGAAGAGGATGATCTCCTCTCCCTGGAACAGGAACGGCTTCGCGTCCGTCACGACGGGCGTCTTTCCATCGGTCGCCGTGATCTCGAGCTGATATGTGCTGCGGGGCGCGAGCTGAACCAGGAAGAAATTCTGAGGCAGCGTCGAGTTGACGTACGGTGTCGTCCGTCTAAGGACCTGGAACACTGCCTGGTCGCCCTCGACAGCCCCGATCCGCAAGTCGAAGCTGGCGGTCCCATCCACTCGTCGCACGCAGACGTTTTTCGGGTAGTGCGGGTCGGCCAGTGGGAGGAAGTAGTCGAAGTAGCCCGGATTGGTGGCGCAGGTGCCGTTGGCCAGCTCGTAATCCTGGAGTCCGTCCTGGCAAATCGTCCCGAATAGCTGGGCCACCGTCGCGTCCATATCGAACAGATAGCTAAACTCTCCGAACAGTCCGAAGGCGATTCCCCGCCCCGGAAGCGACTCGGGAGGCAGAGTAACGGAGCAGTCCGGACTGGCAAAGAAGTCACCCAGGGTGGCCGGAGGGCTCAGGATGCTGACAGTGCCATGCACGGGGTCGCCGTTCGGGTCCTGCAGTCGCACGGTCACCTCGAGCGTTTCGCCCCCGTCCTCCCGGATACCGAGGATCTCGATCGACGGCTGGCACGCGTCACCGGCCCCGTCGGCGTTTCGGTCCTCCTGACCCTGATTGGACACATCGGGGCAGTTGTCGCACGCATCCCCGAGACCGTCCGAATCGGCATCGGCCTGGTCGGGATTGCGTAACAGGGGACAGTCGTCCCCGTCGTTCGGAATCCCGTCGTTATCGGCGTCGCTGTCGCACGCGTCCCCCACGCGGTCTCCGTCCGCGTCCGCCTGGTCGCTATTGGACACATGCGGGCAGTTATCGACGTCCGCGCACAGGCCGTCCCCGTCGATGTCGTTGTCCGGGTCGAGCGGACAGCGATCGGCGCTTCCGCACAGACCGTCGCCGTCCTGGTCCGGCGCGGGATCGAGCGGGCAGGTGTCGCAGGCGTCTCCCCTGCCGTCTCCGTCGGAGTCGGCTTGATCGGGGTCGGCCA
>DAISWT010000340.1:0-3351 GCA_036826235.1 Acidobacteriota bacterium
CGGTGGGGCCGGGGATCCTGGCAGGGGTCGTCCTGGCGGGCACGGCGGCCGCGCAGCCGGACCTCGACCTCAAGGGCTCGCTGTCGATCTCGGGCGTGCAGGACGACAATCTGTTCTACACCTCGGAGTCCAGGGAGAGGGATGTCATCACCCGCCTCACCCCCGGAGCGGAGGCGGGCCTGCGGTCGGATCGCTTCTCGCTTGCCGGGCGGTACAGCCTCGACGTGGAGCGCTTCGCGGAGCACCCTGAGCTGGATTCGGACCGGGCGCGCGAGTTCGCCGCGTTCGATCTTCAGTCGCGTCCCGGGCATCGCGCGACGCTGTCGCTGCACGGCGACTACGTGTCCACCCTGTCACCGGGCGAGCTCAACCTGACCACCGGACTGGCGGCCGGCCGGGCGCGCGCCCGGAGGCTGTCGGTGAGCCCTTCCCTGGGATGGAGGCTGGGTCCGGGCACGGACTGGAGCCTCGGCTACACCCAGACCAGGGACGATCTGGCGGGCGGTGTCGCGGGCGACACCCGCGCCGCGGCGCTCGGCCTGAATCACCGTCTGTCGCCGCGGGACACGGCGAGCGTCGGCTACAACTACAGCCGGTACGACTTCGAGGGAGGCGCTCCGGTCGCCGCGCACACCCTGACCCTGGGCTGGGACAGACGCTTCGGGCCGCAGAGCAGCTTGGCGCTGCGCGCCGGACCCCGATATTCCGCGGGACGGTTCGATCCTGAGGCGTCGCTGGCGTTGCAGCACGGCACGGAGAGACTGCAGACGTCGCTGACGTTCGCCCGCACCCTGACGACGGTGATCGGACTGGCCGGCACGGTGGTGACCGACAGCGTCCTGCCGGCCGTCTCGTTCCGGCCGGTGCCCTCGCTGCGGGTGAGCGCGGCGCCAGGGTTCTACAGGATACGGGACCCGCTCGGCGGGCCGGAGACCCGGGTCTACCGCGTCGGCCTGGAGGCGAGCTGGCGCCTCAGCGACTGGCTGTCTCTCGAGAGCGCCTACCGCAGGACTCTGCAGCGGGGGGTCCTGGGCGGCGTCTCGACCGGCGGCGCGCTCCAGGAAATCGCCCGCGATACGTTTTTTCTGGGCCTGGTCGCCGGCCGGACAGAAACGCGCACGAAAGCCGGCGGCCGGTCCGCGGGGGGGCCACGATGAACACCGGGAGACGGCTCGAGGGCCGGACGGGGCGGCTCGCAGCGCTGTGCGTGGCGCTGGTGGCGGCCGGCGTTCTGCCGGCGCGGGCGCAGAACAAGAGCAAAGCGGCGCCGGAGCCGCCACCGCAGACCCCCGCCGGCGACTACCGGATCGGTCCGGAGGACCTGCTCTACATCGGCGTCTGGAAGAACGAGGCGCTCAGCCGGCAGGTGCCGGTCCGGCCGGACGGCATGATATCGCTGCCGCTGCTGAACGACGTGATGGCGGCCGGAAAAACACCGATGCAGTTGCGGGATGACCTGGTGCTGCGGTTCTCGGAGTATATGCCGCAACCCGAAGTCTCCGTGATCGTGCAGGAAATCCACAGCCCCAAGGTCTCCATCCTCGGGGAGGTGGTGCATCCCGGCCGCTACGATCTCAAGGGGCGCACGACCGTGCTGGATCTCGTGGCGCTCGCGGGCGGCCTGACCGAGTTCGCCTCGCGATCCCGCATTCTCGTCGTGCGGGACGGGGGGTCGCAGGTCAAGCGCATCCGGTTCAACTACGACAAGGCGATGCTGGATGGCAAGCAGGAGAATTTCGAGCTGCGACCGGGCGACATCGTCCTGGTCCGCTAGAGTTCTTGGAAATGTCCGCCGTCCCGGCCGGAGCCCCTGCCTCCGCCCGGCAGCCACCCGGCGGCCCCCCCGCGGTCGGGTGGCGTCCGGGGCGGCGGACTTCAACTCTCCTCACGGAGTCCGTGGAGCGACGCCGCCATGACCGCGCCCATCCTGCTCTTCTGGACGTGCGTGTTCCTGATCGCTTACGGCTACGCCGGCTACCCGGCCCTTCTCCGTGCCTGGGGAGCCCTGCGGCCCGCGCGGCCCGCGGGGGGACGGCGGCGCGAGCCGACGGTCGTGATCGTGCTGGTCGTGCACGACGAGGAGGCGTACATCGAAGGGCGGATCAAGAACCTCCTGGCGCTCGACTATCCGCGGGATCGACTGGAGATCGTGATCGGCTCCGACGGTTCGACCGACGACACGGTGGCGCGGGCGCGTGTCTTCGAGGGCGCGGGAGTCAGGATCACCGCCTACAGGACGCGTCGCGGCAAGGCGGCGGTGATCAGCGAACTGGTGCCGCGCTGCCGGAGTGAGATCGTGGTTCTGGCGGACGCCCGCCAGCGGTTCGAGGCGGGGACGCTGCGCGCGCTGGTCGGTCCGTTCGCCGACCCGCAGGTGGGGGCGGTCAGCGGCCAGCTGATCCTGACGAGCGGCCCGGAGACCACGCCGGCGACCCGGGGCATCGGCCTGTACTGGCGGATCGAGTCAGCGATCCGGCTGGGCGAGAGCCGGATCGATTCGACGATCGGAGCGACCGGCGCGATCTACGCCATCCGTCGCGAGCTGTTCGATCCGATCCCCGACGATACCATCCTGGACGACGTCCTGATCCCGATGCGCATCGTCGGTCGAGGCTATCGCGTGATTTTCGAGCCGGCGGCGCGCGCCTACGACCGCGCCGGCAGCGCACACCAGGAATTCGTCCGCAAGGTGCGGACCATCGCCGGTAACTTCCAGCTGTTCGCCCGCGAGCGCTGGCTCCTGGACCCGTTCCGCAACCGGCTCTGGCTGCAGACCGTCTCCCACAAATTGCTCCGCCTGTTCGGCCCGCTGTTGCTCGCGACGGTCCTGACAGCGACCGTGGTCCTTTCCGATCGGCCGTTCTTCCAATGGGCCCTCCTGGCGCAGGCGGTGTTCTACGCATCCGCCCTCTGCGGCGGGGTCACCTGGACGGCGCGACGAATTCCCTTCATCACCGTTCCGTACACCGTTTGTCTCCTGCAATGGGCGACCGTGGTAGCTTTCGTCCGTTTCCTCACCGGACGCCAGCGCGTCACCTGGGAGCGGGCCGCGAACTGATCGCCCCGGTGAGCGGGGCTTTTCATGTCGCCGCTAAATCCGATCACGGTACCCGCGGCACAGCCTCTCCGGTAACTCCCCCCGCCGGCATTGCGGATTTCTCCCCGGGATGAATCAGGGTTCCCCCAATGGTGCTCATGCTCCTGCGCGTGTACAACAGTCGAGGACAGATCAGGGAGTGATCGACGGTCCGATCGCTCGAGACGAGGTGGCTCGATGCACAAGGCAGGGGCGGGGGCCGATCCGGCGGCCGAGGCAGGTCAGCCGGGGAGCGCGGCACGACGGGAGCCGCC
>DAISWT010000341.1:0-968 GCA_036826235.1 Acidobacteriota bacterium
GAGGGCGTATCCCAGGTAGGCGAACGCGCCGGACAGAAATCCCGCGAGCGCCGCGCGGCGCTCCCCGAGGGGGGGAACGAGCACGCGCGTCAACCCGCCCGTGCTGACCGCCATGATGATGCCGACGAATGCCAGCGAGCCCCCGACCGCCGCCTCCGACCAATGGAACTTGAGCATGGTGTAGTACGCCCAGGTGCTCGGCAGGACTTGGTGACCGAGCTGCCACAGGAACAGCGCCGTCATCAAGCGGATGACGGAGGGATACTTGCGGATCTGCAGCAGCGTGCCCAGCGGGTTGGCGCGCTTCGCATCGAACGGGCGCCGTGCTTCCGGCGCCAGCGACTCCGGCAGGACGAACCAGCCGAACGTGAAATTCAGCAGCGCCAGGCCGGCGGCGACGAAGAACGGCGCGCGTGGACCGAGGGCCCCGAGCAGGCCGCCGATGGCCGGCCCGAGGATGAACCCTGTCCCGAAGGCCGCGCCCACGAGCCCGAAGTTCTGCGCGCGCCTGTCGGGCGGGCTGACGTCGGCGAGGTAGGCATAGGCGGGCGTGTACGACGCGCCGGCCATGCCGGCGATGGTCCGCCCGGCGAACAGCCAGGCGAGAGTCGGCGCCAGACCCATGATCAGATAATCGAGGCCGAGCGCGAACAAAGAGAACAGGATCACCGGCCGGCGCCCGAAGCGGTCGCTCAGGTTGCCGAGCACCGGCGCGCAGAAGAACTGCATCACGGCGTAGGCGAACCACAGCCAGCCGCCGTAGGTCGAGGCCCGGCTCAGCCCCTCGCCGGTCAGCTCCCGGATTAGATCGGGAACAACGGGCAGGATCATGCCGAGCCCGATGGTGTCGACCAGCACGGTCATGAAGATGAAGATGACGGCGCTCTTGCCGCCCGGCGTCGTGCTCATGGCGGGGGAGCTTACGCGAACGGGCGCGGCCGGGCAAGCGGGCGAGCGCATTGGGCGCG
>DAISWT010000341.1:1019-3325 GCA_036826235.1 Acidobacteriota bacterium
TGCCCCGCAACCATTCTCGACGTATAGCCTGATCAACGGCACGCTCCCCGACCGGCGCCCGCCGTCGCGGCGGTCGCAGGGCGCGACACCGCCACAGATGGAGGATCATCATGTTTCTTCTCCGCTCCCGCAGGCTTGTCCGGGCAGGATGTCTCACGGCCCTGTCTTCCGCGCTCGCCCTGGCCAGCCTGCCGCCCGGCGATGTCCGCGTGAACCAGGACACCACCACCCAGGACCAGGTCGAGACCAGCGCCGCCGCCAGCCCCATCGATCCGTTGAATGTGGTGGGCGCCTGGATCGACATCGTGACGAAGTTTCCGTTCACGGGCGATATCGGATATGGCTGGACGCGCGACGGCGGCGTCACCTGGCAGAGCGGCAGGATCGGGGGTGGGAAGGCGAACGTCTGCTGCGATCCATCCGTCGCGGTCGACAGTCACGGCAATTTCTACCTGGGTCTAATCGGGTCGTTCCCGAGCCCGAACGGGGCGAAAAACATCGTCGTTCTCAAATCGACCGACCATGGGGCCACGTTCACCAACCCGACTTCTGTCTCGATCAGCGGGGACAAGCCGTTCATCACCGTCGATCCTCGGAGTGACGCGATCTACGCTGTGTGGGGGGATATCTTCAAGAACTTTACTCCGTTCACGATCATGTTCGCGAAGAGCGTGGACGCAGGGGCCACGTTTTCCAAGCCACTGGCGATCGGGAGCTCGGCGAGCGCCGGGAACGGGGCGGTTCCTCTGATCGGCCCGCTGGGGGAGGTCTATGTTGAATGGGCGACCAGCGACACGATCTTCTTCGATCGCTCGCTCGACGGCGGGGCGACCTGGCTGGACAATGACGTTCAGGCCGCAAGCGTGGTCTTCCCGGTCTTCTCGAACAGCGATTTCAACTTTCTCTGTCTCCCCTCGAGCGCCGTCGATCTCAGCAACGGGCCGCACCGCGGCCGAATCTATGTCGTGTGGCCCGACAACCGGTTCGGCAGCCCGGATATCCTCCTGTCCTACTCCGACGATCGAGGCGATACGTGGAGATCTCCGGTGCGCGTGAACAATGACGCGCCGGGAAACCACGCCGACCAGGCCGCTCCGTGGGTCCTCGTCGACCGCGCGGGCGGTGTCCAGGTCGCCTTTCTCGACACCCGGGACGACCCGTCCGGCCGGCTGTTCGGCGTCTACCTGGCCACCTCCACGGATGGCGGCGTGTCCTTCGGTCCGAACGTCCGCGTGTCCGATGGGATCCATCCCTCGAGCAGCTATTCGATGGGCGACTACATCGGAGCCACGATCACGAACAATCGGCTGCTGCCATTCTGGCCGGATGCGCGCGACGGAGACCTGGACATCTTCACGCACAGCGTGAACCTGACCGACTTCGACGAGGACGGTGTCCTCAACGACGGGGACCTGGACGGGCAGTACGACGACCACCCGTGCAGGGGCGGGGGGTTCATGCAGTGCGACGACAACTGCCCCGGAACGCCCAACCCCAAGCAGCAGGATCGGGACGCCGATGGGGTGGGGGATGCGTGCGACAACTGTCCTGCCGTCTCCAACTCCGGCCAGAGCGATCTCGATCGCGATGGCATCGGGGACGCCTGCGACCCCGCGCCGATGACGCCATAGTTTCGACCGTTGGGCCGGCACTCTCGGTGCGCTGCCGGCCCAGCCTGCCGGCCTTCGTTCTGCCGCAGTCTGCGCACTGAATCGCGGTGTCCCGGGTCCGCCAGCCTCGCAGGCCTTCCTTGGTTAAGGTGCCGTTCAGGTGGGCACCCTAGGATTCCCGTCAGAGGTGCCTCATGGAACGATCGGTCGTGCGGGTCGGAGTGGTCCTGGCTTTCTGTGCCTGCCTGGTCGTCTCCATGCGGCCGGGACAGGCGGCTCCCGGGGACCCGGTGGTCCGCACCGTGACCCTCGAGGAAGCGGTCGCGAGCGCCGAGCGCGCGCCCGAGATGGTTGCGGCGCGGGCCGGTGAGCAGGCGGCCGAGGCGGCGGTCCACGTGGCGCGGGCGCTCCCGGATCCCGAGCTCTCCATGGCGACCAACTCGATCAACGCGCGAGAATCGGTGTCGGTTCTGTTGCCGCTGCCCTGGCCGGCCCGGGGTCCGCGCATCGAGGCCGCGACGGCGGACCTGCAGACCGCCGGGCGGTCGCGCGACGCGGCGCGGGCATCAACACGGCAGGGGCTTCGCGTTGCATGGTTCGCGCTCGCCGCGGCGGAGGATCGCGCTCTGGCCGCCGCCGATCGGGAGGCGCGGGCCGGGCGGAACAGCGAAGCGATCGCGGCGCTCCTCGCGGAGG
>DAISWT010000342.1:0-3318 GCA_036826235.1 Acidobacteriota bacterium
CGGCGAGGCGCTCGACCACCTGTTCCGCAAGGCCGCCGGCCGGATCGTCATCAGCACCTTCTCCAGCAACGTGCACCGCGTGCAGCAGGCGGTCGACCTGGCGGTGGCGCACCGCAGGAAGGTGGCCCTCGTCGGCTCGAGCATGATCTCGACCTCCGAGGTGGCCGACCAGCTCGGATACCTGAAGGCGCCCGCAGGCACCCTGATCGACGCGAGCGAGGTCAAGCGGCTGGCGCCGGGCCGCGTGCTGGTGATCGCCGCCGGCAGCCAGGGGGAGCCGATGTCGGCGCTGTCCCGCATCGCCCTCGACGACCACCGCGAGGTGTCGATCGAGGCCGGCGACACCGTGGTCCTGTCGGCGCGCGTCATCCCGGGCAACGAGAAATCGGTCAGCCGCGTGGTCAATCACATTTACCGGCGGGGCGCCGACGTCATCGTCGGCGGGCGCCCTCCCCTGCACGTCTCCGGGCACGCCAGCCAGGAGGAGCTGAAGATCATGCTGACGCTGACGCGTCCGCGGTTCTTTATCCCCATCCACGGCGAGCTGCGTCAGATCTGCAGCCACGCCCGTCTGGCCGAGCAGGTCGGTCTGCCGCGCGAGCGCATTCTCCTGGGAGGGAGCGGGGACATCTTCGAGCTGACCGGCAAGGAGGCCCGGCTGGCCGGCAAGGTCGAGGTCGGCCGCGTGTTCGTCGACGGCACGCTCGAGGAGGTCGACGAGATCATTGTGCGGGACCGCCGCCACTTGTCGGAGGGCGGCATCGTGCTCGCGGTCGTCGCCATCGACCAGCAGACCGGCCGGCTGGCCGGCGAGCCCGAGCTCATCAGCCGCGGCTTTTCCGGGGGCCCGTCGCAGGCCGATCTGCTGCGCGAGGCCGCCCGCGTCGTGCGCCGCTGCGTGGAGTCGGCGACCCCCGAGGAACGCGCCGACCGCGGCGTGATGACGTCGTTGATCCAGCGCGACCTGAAGCGCTTCTTCCGCAAGACGCTCGACCGCCGGCCGATGATCATGCCGGCGATCATCGAAACGTAGTCCCCACGACCTTCAGGAAGGCGGCGAGGACGCCCCCTGATCCCGGCGCTCGTAGACGTGCAGCGTGTACGACTGCGGCGGCTCCCAGTTGAATCGGTGATTTCTCTCCAGGACGAGGCGGTAGCGCGCGCTGAAATCGGCCCGCCCCATGATCTCCTCGTCGATCGGAAAGTCGTTCACCAGGACGAAGAAGCGGGGCGCCGCCTTCAGGAGGGCTTCGGCCGGGTATTGTTTGTGAAGAAACCCGCCGGGCGCCCGGGCGATCGCCGGCTCCGTCAGCCCCGAGATATCGATGACCTTCAGATCTGTCTCGTAGCCGATGATGCCGATGTCCATCAGGGCGACCGTGTCGCCCGGCCGGGCGCGCGTGTTCAGGAACTCGGCGACTTGCCCGTGGGCGAAGCGGTAGCCGGCACCGTTGACCGCCAGGCCGTTCGGGCCGTTCCGCTGTGCCACTCCAGAGGCGACGAAGCTCGCGGCGAGGATGCTCCCGCACAGCACGATACCCGGCCGCAGCCTCGGCCGGCAGTCCGTCGCGGCCCTGCCGGCGGCCACCATGAGCAGGACGATCGCCGGTAGACCGGGCACCCAGAACCGGTGCAGGACCATCCAGTCTCCTCCCTCGAGGAGAACGGCCAGCCCGAGCGCGCAGACGAGAAGCGCTGGAGCCCGCAGCCGCTGCAGCGGCAGACCGAAGGCGACCAGGGCCAGCGCCAACCCGACCCCGATGAAGACGGTGACCGCTCCGGCCCCCCCGAATCCGGGCGCCAGGGACGAGAGAAACGCCAGCGTGTACACCCGGCCATCGTGCAGATTCTGCATCAATCCGAAACCGGTCTTGGCGTAGAAGGTGTTCGGGAGCCAGTCCCCGAAATACAGGCGGCGAAAGATCAGGAAGGGCACCAGTAATGCGGCCAGGACGCCCCACCACGACAGTTGCTCTCTCAGGCGCTCGCCGGGGCGCCGGCCGGGGCCAGCGAAGAGGCGCGCCCCCGCCAGTCCCGCCGCGATCAGAGGCGCCTCCGGCCGCACCAGGGCGGCCAGGCCGAGCCAGAGCGCAGAGCGCCGGCCGGTCCCCCGCGTCTGCTCCCGGAGCTGGTCGTCAAGCGCCAGGAGGAGGAGGAGCGTATACGGCACGGTCTCGAGCCCCCCGACGCACCAGTAAGCGAAGGCGGGATGCGCCGCCAGGAGGACCGAGCCGCCGGCGTCCCAGGCGTCCGGGCTCTCCCGGCCCCCGAGCCGCGCCGACACGCGCGGCAGAAGCAGGAGCACCCCAAGACCGGCGAGGACCGTCAGGACTGGGGCCACGGTCGGCAGCGGCAGACGGGCCGCGGCGAACGGCACCAGCGCCAGCGTCCAGAGGAAGCAGCTCACGCCCTCGACGCGCTCGCCCGGGTTGAACACGAAGCCCTCGCCGCGCGCCAGGTTCCGGGCGTAGCGGTAGACGATGTAGGCGTCGTCGACCTGGTAGACCGCCATGTAGGCCAGCCAGCCGCACACCGCCAGCATCCCCAGGGCGAGAAGCCACCGCACCCAGGGTGGTGCGAAGGTTGTTGTATTCGTCGGATAACCTGTTCTTCGTGAATGGTTTATGGTGAACCTGTCAGGTTGCGAACTCGGGGCCGACAATCGGCGCCGGACAAGATCGCCGGGTTCCCTCATTGCCATGAGTCGAGACCACGGCACCTGGTCCCGCACGTTCCGGACGCGTCAATCGCAACAAGCTTCGCACCACCCTGCACGGCACCATTCTACGTGAGCGGCCGGTCGTCTCCCCCCGGTGGTAGAATCGCCTCCTATGCGCGCCCGGCGGCGTACCGTGTCTCCCCGCCGCGAATCCCCCGCGGCACGAGGCTTCTGGTCCGAGGCGATGGCGATCGTCCTGATGGCGATTGCCGTCCTGCTGGTCCTGAGCCTCGGGTCCTACCGCGCCGATGATCCCGTTCCCTGGCCTCTGGGGCGGTGGAGCAATGAGCCGGTGCGCAACGTCGTCGGCATCACCGGGGCCTTGTGCGCCGAGATGCTGCTGCAGCTCTTCGGCTACGCCGCCTGGGCGGCGCCTCCGCTGCTGCTCCTGTTCGGCTTGGAGATCTTCTGGCGGCGCAGCGGCCGGGCCCTGTCACGCTCGTTCGGCTCCGCGCTCCTGGTGCTGTCGGCGGCCGCCTGCCTGCACCTCGTCCTCGACGGAGGGCCCGGCCCGGACACCCGCCCGGCCGGCGGCTGGTTCGGCGCCTCGTTAGCGCACCTCCTGATGCGCCCACTCAACCGCTGGGGCGCCCTGGTGG
>DAISWT010000343.1:0-3305 GCA_036826235.1 Acidobacteriota bacterium
AATATAGGTTCCGGCATGACGCTTGTCAAAAGGGTTTCCGGGCCGGCTCCGGGTCTGCTAGAGTCCCATGACCGAGGGTGGCATGAGAAGGACCGAGACCATTCTGAGCCTTGCTGCGGGGTTCCTGGTATGCACCGGTCTCCTGCGCGCCGCCGGGACCGGCGCCAGGGACGAGGGCGATATCCGCGCGCGCCTCAAGGCCTACGCGCCCGTCAAACTGCAGGCCGACCTGACCCGCCTCGGGCCGCGCGAGCGCGAGGCGCTCGCGAAGATCGTCGTGGCTCTCGACGCCGTGGATGATGTCTACTGGAAACAGATGGGGCGGCAGGCGCTCGAGGCCCGGCAGGCGTTTGACAAGGCGGCCGACCCCGTGAATCTCCTCTACCGCGACTTCGTGATGATCAACTACGGTCCGTTCGACATCCGCAAGGAGAACGAACGCTTCGTGGCGATCGGCGCCTCGTCCGGGGAGCGGCTTCCCGGTGCCGGGTTCTACCCGGAGGACATGACCAAGGCTGAATTCGAAGGGCGCGTCAGGGCCCATCCCGACTTGAAGAATGAATTCGAGAAACCAAACACCCTCATCCGGCGCGTCGACGGGGTGCTCGTGGCGATACCGTACGAGAGCCTGTACATCGACGAGCTGTCGGTCGCGTCGCGGGCCCTGGGGGAGGCGGCCGCCCTGGTCGAGAGCCCGAGCCTGAGACGCTACCTGTCGCTGCGCTCGCAGGCGCTCTTGAGCGGCGATTACTACGCCTCGGACGTGGCCTGGCTGGAGGTGAAGGACAACCTGCTCGACGTGGTGATCGGGCCGATCGAGACGTACGACGACGGTCTTCTCGGCCTGAAGGCGTCGTACGAAGCGGCGGTCCTGGTGAAGGACGACAAGGAGAGCCGCACCCTGGAGGTGTACAAGCAGAGCCTGCCCGCGATGGCGCAGGCGCTTCCGGTCGAGGACGCGTTCAAGAAGTCGAACGTCGGCAGCGGCAACGTCCTGGAGATCGTCAACGTGGCGCGCTTCGCGGGCGACTTCAACGCCGGCATCAAGACCGTCGCCGCATCGCTGCCCAACGACGAGAGGGTGATCCAGGAGAAGGGCGCCAAGAAGCAGATCTACAAGAACGTCCTGGAGGCCAAGTTCGACACCATCCTCCTGCCGATCGCCCAGCTGGTCCTTGCCAAGAAGGACTGGCCGCTGGTCACCCGGGAGGCGTTCATCACCAACGTCCTCCTGCACGAGCTGTCGCACACGCTGGGCGTCGACTACGTCGTGGGGAAGAAGGACCTGACCGTGCGCAAGGCGCTGCAGGAGCGCTACTCGGCCATCGAGGAGGCCAAGGCGGACGTGGTCGGGATCTTCAACATGCAGCACCTGGTCAAGGAGGAGATCTTCGCCAAGGAGGAGGCCGAGGAGAACCGCGCCACCTACCTCGCCTCGATCTTCCGATCGGTCCGGTTCGGCACGGAGGACGCCCACGGCCGGGCGAACGCCGTGCAGCTGGGCTATCTGCTGAAGGAGGGCGGCATCGAGCTCGACCGCAAGAAAGGGGAGTTCTCCGTCCATCCGAAGAAGTTCGAGCCGGCGATCGGCAAACTGGCGAAGGAGCTGCTCGAGATCGAAGGTACCGGGGACTACGCCCGCGCCGGCGAGTTGATCCAGAAGTACGGCGACCTCGACCCGGCCGTCCGCGAAGCGCTGAAGAAGACGGAACAGGTCCCGGTCGACGTCGTGTTCACCTACCCCCTGTAGGGCGCTCCCCGCCGCGCCGGGGGAAGGAGCGGGACCGGTGCAGGTCAGGAACGCCAGCCGCGATGAACTCGTGGGCGTCCTGACCGCCGCGCACGCCGTGTGGGGCCGCGGACGCGCCCTCGAGGACTTCGTCGCCTTTCATCTGGCCCTCGCCGACTCGCCCTGGGGACGCCAGCACAGCCGATACCTGGTCCGCGCCGACGACACGGACCGTCCCGTCAGCGCCCTCCGGATCGACTCCCTGGTCGGCCGGCTGGACGACCGCCCGGTGCGCATCGCGGAGCTGGGTGCGCTGTTCACCATCCCGGAAGCGCGGGGCCGGGGCCACGCGAACGCTCTTCTCGGCCGGGCCCTCGAGGAGGCGAGGCGGGCCGGGCACGAGCTGGCGATGCTCGTCGCCTCGATGCCGCAGAGTCTGTACGAGCGCGCCGGCTTCGACTCCCTCCCAGCCAGCGAGACCGCCTGCCGGACGGCGATGCCGGCGCCGTGGCCCAAAGAGCCGGCGTGGCTGAGCTCGGGCGACGACCCGCTTGCCCGGATCGCCGGCCTGCGGCGGGGAGGGGAGGACGACCTGGCGGCAATTGCCGCCATCCACGCGGAGGAGACGGCGCAGCAGCGCCTGCGGATCGATCGCGATCCGGTGGCGTGGGAATTCGTTCTCATGAAGTCGGGGATGCCGCGTGGCCGGGGACATGACGAGGATCGGTTCTGGGTCATCGAGCGCGGCGGGAGGGTCCGGGCCTACGTGCTCTTGCAGGCGGAGCCCCCGACCCTGTGCTGGCGGGAGCACGGCGCGTCGCGGGACGCCCGGGTTCTCCTGGCAGAGCTCTTCTGGTGCGCCCTGTCGCTGGCGCGGCGGCGTCGGCTGGATCGGATCGAGGGGTGGCACGTGCCCGAGATCCTCACCCTCGGGCCGCTCTACCCGGCGTCGCAAAGAAGCAGGAAGACGGATCGGGTGATGCTGCGTTCGCTCGACCCGGCGCTGGTGACCCCGGTGTTCGCGAACGAAGAGGAATGCCGCCTGTGGGAGCTGGACGCGCTCTAGTGAAGCTTCTTGCGCGCCTCTTCCAGTTCCTTCTGCAGCTTGTCCTTTTCACCATGAGGGCCGAGACGTCGGCGGTCGTGTCCATCCCGGTCATGCCGGCGGTCCGGCCGGCCTGCGACATCTGGTCCTCGACGCTCTTCAGCTCCCCTTCGAGATCCCGGACGTGCTGCTCCTCGGCGCTGAGAGACGTCGGCATGAAGGAGAACTGGCCGGTCCTGACGTAGTTCACGCCGAGCCAGACGACCACGAGCACCACGATCAGAAGGACCAGTTTTTTCATGCGGTCTCCTCCTCGAGACCATCAGACTCCCGCGGCGCGGCGGCCCGGGCGGGCCGCCACGCCAGCGGACTGTAAGGAGGATCAATAGCGGCGGCGCCGGGCAGGCGCTTAGGCCGCTCTACGCCGCCTGGTGATTTCCTGAGCGATCCGCTTGCTGGCCTTGTTGGTGCTCCGCAACATGCTCACGAGCCGCGACTTTGGTACCCGCTTCAGAGCCTGCTTGCTGGTGC
>DAISWT010000344.1:0-3298 GCA_036826235.1 Acidobacteriota bacterium
TAGACGCCGAAGTACTCGGGGGTCGTCATATAGATGGTGCGCTCGTCCAGGCGGCGCGGCCGGCCGGCGTTCGGCTGGGCGCTGACCGGGCGACCGTGACCGAGCATGTCGCGGGCCACCTCGAACACGAACGCCGGTCCCTCGGCGCAGTTGACCCCGACGACGTCGGCGCCGCGATCGCGCAGGAAATCGGCGATCATCGCCGGCGACAGCCCGTCGATCGCCGGGCGGTCCTCGCTGAACGACATCTGCGCCACGATCGGGCCCGGGTAAAGCGAGCGCGCCGCGCGCAGGGCGGACTCCATCTCGCCGGCGCTGATGAAGGTTTCCAGCACCAGAAGATCGACGCCTTCCAGGAGCAGGGCCTCGATCTGCTCCCGGAAGACGGTCTCGAGAGCGGCCCGGCGTTCGTCGGTCAGCGTTCCGGTCATCCGGCCGGTGGGGCCGACCGAGCCGGCGACGTAGGCGAGTTTCCCCGCCGCCTGCCGCGCCAGCCGGACCCCCGCGCGGTTGATGTCGACCAGCCGGTCCTGCGCCCCATAGCGGCTGAGCAGCTCCCGGTTGGCGCCGAAGGTGTTCGATTCGACGAGCTGGGCCCCCGCGGCGACATATTGGCGATGGATCTCGAGCACCAGGTCGGGCCGGGCCAGGTTGGCTTCGTCGAACGAGCGGCTGATGAAATAGCCGCGCTCGTAGAGCTGGGTGCCCATGGCGCCGTCGAACACCAGCGGGCCGCGCTTCAGGGCTTCGAGGAAGGGCGTGTCGGTGAGCGGCATCGGTGTTCCGCGGAGCGGCCGGATCAGGGGCCCTCGTGGCGGGAGTTGGAGCCGACGGCCGGGGTTGAACCGGCGACCTACTGATTACGAATCAGTTGCTCTACCACTGAGCTACGTCGGCGCCCACAGGAAGCGTCGGCCCCGTTCCGGCACGAACGCGCGAAGAGGCGGTAGTTTATGCGGGAGACCCGGGGGATGCAAGTCGGCGGGAGGAGCGACGCTCTAGGGCAGATGACGCCGGCGTCCGGACAATGAGTGTCACCGAAAAATGTAAGACACGGCCTTGCCATCCCGCGCCCCATCGTTAACTTATGCAGGGAGTTATCGTGCTGGAACCGCGGGGGCCGGGCACCTGGCACTGTCCTTGCGCTTGTGACTGGCCGGGGGACGAGTCGATGTCACGAAACGCGAAGCAGGCAGACAGCCGGGCCGGTTTCACTCTCGTCGAGCTTCTGGTGGTGGTCGCCGTCATCGGGATTATCTCGGCGATCGCCATGCCGAACCTGCTCAACGCCCTCGACAAGAGCAAGCAGAAGAAGACCATGTCCGATGTCCGGACGATCGGCGTCGCGGTCGAGGCGTACGCGACCGATACCTCCAATTACCCCGTCGGTATCTCCGGCTGGCCGAGCCTGAAGGCGATCATCGATCCCTATTTCATCAAATCGCCGCCGGACACGGATGGGTGGAACAACGTCTGGGACGCGGCCACGACGGTGACCGGCACGAACTACACGGTCGCCAGCTACGGCCGGGACGGTACCCCGAGCGCGCGCGGCGGCGGACCGACCACCGACTTCAACTGCGACATCGTGTTCTCCCAGGGCCGCTTCTTCCAGTGGCCCGAGGGCACGCAGTCCTAGGACGACTCTCCGACATCGCCCGTTTCGCGACGTTGACCCGGGATCCGGCGGTCGCATAATCTCCGGACGATGCGCACCCTGACGGGAAAGGTCCGCGCGGAGACTCGCGAGAAGGGCTCGCGGTTCATCGCGACGGCCTTTCCGGCCCGCGGCGCCGAGGAGGCGAGCGCCGGGATCGAGGCGGTGCGCTCCGAGTTCCCCGATGCGACGCACCATGCCTGGGCCTACGTCCTCTCGGCTCGGGGCCCGGATCCTCCGGAACGTCATCACGACGCGGGCGAGCCGGCCGGCACAGCGGGGCCGCCCATCCTGCAGGCGATCCGGGGCGCGGGTTTGTGCGACGCGGTGGTCGTCGTCACCCGCTACTTCGGAGGGATCAAGCTCGGCCGGGGAGGGCTGGCGCGAGCGTACCGCGCCGCCGCCTCCTCCGCGCTCGCCGCCGCGGCTACGGTCACACTGATCCCGCGCGCCCGCCTGAGGGTGAGCCTGCCGATCGCCCTCGACGGCGAGGCGCGCCACATCGTGGCCCGGCACGGCGGACACGTGGAGTCGGCGGCTTATGACGACCCGCGCCGCTCGGTGCTCGACACGATCGTGCCGCGTGACGCCCGCGGACGGCTGGAAAATGACCTCAAGACTCTGGCGCACGGCGATGCGGCGGTGGAGGAGATCCACCCTCCGGTGGCAGGACCCTCCGGCGGACCGCTGAAAACCTCGCCCGCATGATTGATCGGGCGCCCGCCGGCTGATATCATCGGCTGCCCGCGGGAGAGGCCTCGTGCCCCTGTTCAAGGACAATCAATCGCAGCCAGGCTACGGCGCCGGCGACAGCATCACCCTGATCGATCGCGACGTGACGCTGGTGGGCGAGATCGTGTCGGAGGAGAACATCCGCCTGCGCGGCCGCATCGAGGGCAACGTGCTCACCTCGGGGTCGGTCGTGATCGAGCCGCAGGGTTCCGTGCGGGGCGACATTACCGCGGAGAACCTGATCGTCGAGGGCTCGATCGAGGGGAAGGTGATCGTGGCCCGCAAGTTCGAGCTCAGGCCGACCGGTCGGATGCGCGGCGACATCCGCGCCTCGGTGGTGGCGATCGCGGAGGAGGCGTTCCTGCAGGGCAAGGTGCTCGCCACGGAGAAGATCTCCACCAACAGCCGCAAGCGGCGGCTCGAGAGGCCGTGACCCGACGGTCCACCGGCAGCGCGCGCCTGATCGTCTTTCTGCTGGTTGCCGGCACCCTATCGATCGTCCTGGTTGCGTACACGATCCTGCACCAGCCGCCGAAGTACCCCGCAGATGGCGACCATCTCACGGCGTCCGGTCCGGATCGCTGTCTGGCATGCCACGGCCCCGACGGCAGGCGGCCGCGCGGCGCGAATCATCCGCAGAACAATCAGTGTTTCAGCTGTCACGAGCGGGTCTGATCGGCGCGCCCTTCCGGGCATCCCCCCGGCCGAGCTGCCGGAGCGCGCGCGACACCAGCTGCATGCCGACGCGGGGCGCCGCAAGCAGCAGCCGGCTCTTGAGCGTCCGATACGACTGTTTCCCGGCGATCAGATCGGAGAGTACCCTTGAGACCGCGGGGCTCCCGGCGCACAGGGAGACCAGGCGCTCGATGAAGCGCGTGTCGAAGAACCGGCCGCCGTGCCCCGCCGCCC
>DAISWT010000345.1:0-3283 GCA_036826235.1 Acidobacteriota bacterium
CCTTCACCGTGCCGCCGTCCGTTTATCGCCTCGATCTGAAGACGGGCGCGACGACCCTGTGGGAGAAGGTGAAGGCGGACGTCGATCTCACGGGGCTCGACGTCAACCAGATCTTCTACCGGTCGAAGGACGGCACGAAGGTCTCGATGTTCCTGGTCCATCGCATGGGGCTGCGTCTCGACGGCAAAGAGCCGACCGTCCTGTACGGCTACGGCGGGTTCAATATCAGCCTGACTCCGTCCTTTTCGCGCGCCCTCGTCCTGTGGCTGGAGCGTGGGGGCGTGTACGCCGTCGCCAACCTGCGCGGGGGCGGGGAGTACGGCGAGGAGTGGCACCAGGCGGGGATGCTGGATCGCAAGCAGAATGTGTTCGACGACTACATCGCCGCGGCGCAGTGGCTGATCGACAACAAGTACACGAGCCCCGGCCGCCTGGCGATCTACGGCGGCAGCAACGGCGGCCTGCTGGTCGGGGCGGCGCTCACCCAGCGGCCCGATCTCTTCCGCGCCGCGGTCTGCGCCGTGCCGCTCCTCGACATGCTGCGCTACCACAACTTCCAGATCGCCAGGCTCTGGATCCCCGAGTACGGCTCGGCGGAGAATCCCGACCAGTTCAAGTACCTGTACCGGTACTCGCCGTACCACCAGGTCAGGGAAGGGGCCTCCTACCCGGCCGTCCTCCTGACGACCGCCGAGAGCGACAGCCGGGTCGACCCGATGCACGCCCGCAAGATGGCGGCGCGGCTGCAGGCCCAGACCTCCTCCGGTCTCCCGGTCCTTCTGCGCACCGAGACCAAGGCCGGGCACGGCATCGGCAAGCCGCTGGCGAAGCAGATCGACGAGGCGACCGACACCTGGTCGTTCCTGGCGTGGCAGCTCGGTCTCGAGACGCCCGACGCGCCTGCGAAACCGGCGGGTCGCTGAAAGCCCCTCCCCCGGAAGGCTCCCGGTCGGTGTGCTAAAATCCGCGACATGTCCGAGCTTCATTCGGTCTGCCCCCTTGACTGTCCCGACCGCTGCAGCCTCGACGTGACGGTCAAGGCGGAGCGTGTCGTGTCGATCACCGGCAGCCGCGTCAACCCGCTCACCGACGGCTTCATCTGCGCCAAGGTGCGCGACTTCCCCCGGCGGGTCTACGGGCCCGATCGCCTGCTGCATCCGATGCGCCGGACGGGGCCGAAGGGCTCCGGGCGGTTCGAAGCCTTCTCCTGGGACGCGGCGATCGGGTCGATCGCGACGACCTTCGAAGCGATCCGCAGGGAGTTCGGCGGCGAGGCGATCCTGCCCTTCTCCTACGGCGGGTCGAACGGGCTCCTGACCCAGGGGACGACCGACGAGCGGCTGTTCCGGTCGATTGGAGCGTCGCGGCTGGCGCGCACCGTCTGCGCCGCGCCGACCGGTGCGGCGTCGGACGCGTTGTACGGCAAAATGGCCAGCGTCGATTTCCCCGACTTCGCGCGGGCGCGTTTCATCATCATCTGGGGCGCCAACCCGAAGCACAGCAACATCCATCTGATGCCGTATCTGAAGGCGGCGCGTGAGGCGGGCGGCCGGGTCGCGCTCATCGACCCGCGGCGGACGATGTCGGGACAGTACGTGGACATGCACCTGCCCGTCTACCCCGGAACCGACGGTGCCGTGGCCCTCGCGATGATCGGGCACCTGGAGCGAATCGGCCGCGCCGATCGGGGGTTCCTGGAACGGCACACCGCCGGCTGGGAGAAGCTGCTGGAGCGGGCGCGCGCGTACCCGCTGGAGCGGGCGGCGGCTCTGGCCCGCGTCGAGGCGCGCGCCATCGCCGGCATCGCCGAGGCCTACGCCGGGGCCGACCCCGCGCTGATCCGCTGCGGCTGGGGACTGGAGCGCAACCGCAACGGTGAGGCGGCCGTCGCCGCGGTCCTTGCCCTGCCCGCGGTCGCCGGCAAGTTCGGCGTGCCGGGCGGCGGCTATGCCCTGTCGTCCTCTTCGGTCTACCAGGTGGACGACGAGCGCCTGGTGGGAGCGCCGGAGGCGCGCACCCGCATCATCAACATGAACCGCCTCGGCCGCGCCCTGCTGGAGGAGAAGGACCCGCCGGTGAAGGCGCTGTTCGTGTACAACTGCAATCCCGCCGTCACCGTGCCCGACCAGAACCGCATCATCGAGGGTCTGCGGCGCGAGGATCTGTTCACGGTCGTGTTCGACCAGGTGATCACGGACACCGCCGCTTACGCGGACGTCGTGCTCCCCGCCACCACGTTCCTCGAGCACACCGAGCTGTCGACTTCGTACGGGACCTATACGGTCATGCTCGCGGAGCCGGTGATCCCGCCGGTCGGCGAGGCGAAATCGAACGAGGAGGTCTTCGGGCTGATCCTGCGTGGGATGGGCATCGACGATCCGCGTCCCCGGGGCGAGGCGCTCCTGCGCGAGGCGCTGGCGGCGATCGGGGGTCCGCTCGCCGGCGATGGGCCACCGGCGGGCGCGCCCGCGGCGGCCTCCGACGGCGCCGATCGACTGGAGCGGCTGCGGCGCGATCGGATCCTGCCGTTCGATTTCCCCGGTCCGCGCCCGGTGCAGTTCGGCACCGTCTTCCCGAGGACGTCGGACCGCCGGGCGGATCTGTGGCCGGTGGCGCTCGGGCCCGATCCTTACGCGGTCCTCGACGATCCGGGCGATGCGGACCACCCGCTGGCGCTGATCTCGCCGGCGACCGATCGCACCATCTCCTCGACGCTCGGCGAGTTCAACCACTCGGACGTGCGCCTGGAGATGCACCCGCGCGACGCCGAAGCGCGCCTCCTGCGGGACGGACAGGTCGTCCGCGTCCACAACGGACTGGGCGAGGTGCGCGTCCTGCTGAAGATCAACCCCGATCTCCGTCCCGGGGTCGTCTCCCTCCCGAAGGGCATCTGGGGCCGCCACACCAGGAACGGCCGCGTCGGCACGGCTCTGGTCCCCGATACCGTGTCCGCCGTTTCCGGCGGGGCCTGCTTCAACGACGCGCGCGTCGAGGTCGGCCCGGTCTGATCGGCTCGCCGGTCCCACCCGCGCGCGGTCGTGCTATGCTCCGCCCCTTGCGCGCGCCCTTCATCAAGGAGGAGAGCAGGACATGAGACCCGGTCTCTTGGTAGGTACGATCGCGACGGTTCTGGCGCTCGGCTGCACGGGGGCGCCGAAGGAGCCGCAGAAGACGGCGCCCGCGGTGCCTCAGGGCGAGACGTTCACCTCGGGCGAGTACACGGCGACGCTGCCGCTGGGGCTGCAGGCCTCGGCGGCCTACGTGCCGGACAACAACCCGGTGT
>DAISWT010000346.1:0-3268 GCA_036826235.1 Acidobacteriota bacterium
GGTAGGGACTCTGCGTCCCGTGAGAATCCCCGCACAGGGCTGTGGCTTCGCGGAAGCCGCGATGGAGGCGGTCAAGAAGTGGAAGTACAGACCGGCGATGAAGCAGGGCCAGCCGGTCGAGGCGGATTTCACCATCATCGTCGACTTCGTCCTGGGGAAGGGGCCCGCCCGCGTTGCGCTCTCCGAAACAGCGGTTGCGGGTCGCGCGGGGCGTGGTCTATGATGCGCGCTTCCAGACGGAGGAAGCGCGCGTGCCCATCGGAACGGCGGTCCACGAGAGAACCTTCAAGCTGTGCGAGAGCCTCAATTACCGCGAGTGGTCGGGGTACTACTCCGTCAGTGTCTACGAGATGCACCATGAGCACGAGTACAGCGCCATCCGCAACGCCTGCGCCCTCATCGACATCTCGCCGCTTTTCAAATATCTGATCACAGGCCGCGACGCGGCGAAGCTTCTCAACCGGGTCATTACGCGCGATGTCTCGAAGATGGCGCAGGGCCAGGTCATCTATACGCCGTGGTGCGACGAGGAGGGAAAGGTCATCGACGACGGCACGGTGTCACGCCTGGGCGAGACGACGTACAGGATGACTGCCGCCGACCCGAACCTGCGCTGGCTGCGCATCAATGCGCTCGGAATGGACGTGACGGTCGACGACGTCTCCGAGAAGACCGCCGCGCTCGCCCTGCAGGGGCCGACCTCGGGCAAGCTGCTCAAGACGGCGGCGCAGGCCGACATCGCGAGTCTCAGGTACTTCCGGGTGACGCGCGGCACGATCGCCGGCGTGCCGGTCGAGATCTCCCGGACCGGGTATACGGGCGACCTGGGGTACGAGGTCTGGATCCCGTGGAGCGACGCGGTGAAGGTGTGGGACGCGCTGATGGAGAGCGGCCGGCCGTTCGACATCCATCCCACCGGGATGCTGGCGCTCGACGTCGCCCGCATCGAGGCAGGGCTGATCCTGATCGAGGTCGATTACAACAGCAGCAAGAAGGCGGTGATCGAATCCCAGAAGTTCTCGCCCTACGAGATCGGCCTGGGACGCCTGGTGCACCTCGACAAGGAGAACTTCATCGGGCGCAGGGCGCTCGCCGAGGAGAACCGCCGCGGTCCGAAACGACGGCTCGTCGGCCTCGAGATTGACTGGACCGAAGTCGAGAAGCGCTACGACGAATTCGGTCTGACGCCCTCGGTCCCGAGTACCGCCTCCCGCGCCGCCGTGCCGGTGTACGCCGGCGGAAGGCAGGCTGGCAAGGCGACCTCCTCCACCTGGTCGCCTCTCCTCAAGAAGATGATCGCCCTGGCGAGCCTGTCGTCGGAGCACGCCGCGACCGGGAAGCGCCTGGAGATGGAGCTCACCGTGGAGGCGGTGCGTCACAGAGTCGGCGCGACGGTCGTCGATCTGCCGTTCTTCAGCCCGCCGAGGAAGACCGCGACTCCGGTCTGACGAGGCCGGCCCCCGGGCCGGCCGTCGCATGGTCGATGGCCCGCTCGATCTCGCCGAGGCGGCACGGCTTCTCCAGCAGGGCGATCTTTGCTAGACTGGGCCCATCGCGACCGGCCAGCATCAATCGGACACGCGTGCCGGAGGGCGCCCCCCATCCTCCTGAACCGCGTTCCTGTCCCGGGGTCGCGCAGGAGACCCGCAATGACCGATCTCAAGATGATCATCGACGGCAAGGAAGTGGAATCGGCTTCCCGTCAGAGGATGGACGTCCTCAACCCCGCCACGGAGAAGCCGGTCGGCAGCGTGCCGAAGGGGACGGCGGACGACGTTGACAAGGCGGTCAAGGCGGCGCGCGCGGCCTTCAAGAAATGGTCGCGCATCACACCGGGTGAGCGCAGCGCGCTGCTGCTGAAGCTGGCGGACGCGCTGGACAAGGACGTCCAGCGCCTGGCCGAGATGGAGACGAGCCAGACCGGCAAGCCGATGAAGCTGTCGCTCAACTCGGACCTGCCGTTCGCCAACGACAACATCCGGTTCATGGCGGCGCAGGCGCGCGTCCTGGACGGGACGGCGGCCGGGGAGTACTCGCCCGGGTACACCAGCTTCGTCCGGCGCGAGGCAATCGGCGTGGTCGGTTCGATCGCCCCGTGGAACTACCCCTACCTGATGGCGGCGTGGAAGATCGGCCCCGCTCTGGCGGCCGGGAACACCGTGGTCCTCAAGCCAGCGTCCAGCACTCCGTTCACCTCCATCGAGATCGCGCGGGCGGCGCTCGCCGCCGGCTTCCCCGAGGGGGTGCTGAACGTCGTCACCGGGCCGGGCGCGGAGGTTGGCGGCGCGATCTGCCGGCACGAAGACGTGAACATGATCTCGCTCACCGGCGACACGGCGACCGGCAAGAAGATCATGGAGCAGGCCTCGTCCACCGTGAAGCGCCTGCACCTCGAGCTGGGCGGCAAGGCGCCGTTCATCGTGTTCGAGGACGCGGATCTCGACGCGGCGGTGCAGGGGGCCGTGGTCGCGGGCTACGTCAACACCGGTCAGGACTGCACGGCGGCGACGCGCGTGTACGTGCAGAAGTCGCGCTACGACGAGTTCGTCGACCAGTTCGTGGCGCACGTCAAGAAGATCCGCGTCGGCGACCCGCTCAAGCCGACGACCGATATCGGACCGCTGATCTCGAAGGAGCAGCGCGAGCGCGTCGCCGCGTTCGTGGACCGGGCCCGCAAGGCCGGCATCGAGGTCATGACCGGCGGCCGCGCGCTCGACGGCCCCGGGTTCTACTACCAGCCGACCGTGCTGGCGAAGGCGAAGCACGAGGACGAGGTGGTGCAGCGGGAGATCTTCGGCCCCGTCGTCGTGGTGATGCCGTTCGACCAGGAACAGGAGATCGTCGAGAAGGCCAACGGCGTGGAGTACGGACTGGCCTCGTCCGTCTGGACCCGGGACGTCACGCGCGCCCTGCGCGTCTCCCGCGAGCTGGAGTTCGGCGAGGTGTGGATCAACGACCACCTGCCGCTTGCCTCGGAAATGCCGCACGGCGGCGTGAAGAAGTCGGGGTTCGGCTCCGATCTGTCGCGCTACTCGTTCGAGGAGTACACGAACGTCAAGCACGTCATGGCCGACTTGAGCGGCGAGGCGCGCAAGCCCTGGCACTTCACGGTGTACGGGGATCAGGCGTAACGGCCTGCTCCCCGGCCCGAGCGTGGTTTAGTACTTGGCCGGGGCGGGACGCGCCGCGTTCATGTAGAGCAGCTTCGTCAGCCCCCAGCCGGCCGCCACCAGGACGAGCAGGAACACCCAGCCGTGCGGGCTGCCGT
>DAISWT010000347.1:0-3268 GCA_036826235.1 Acidobacteriota bacterium
TTCCCGCCGCCCGCTCCCCCGCCGTGATCCAGCCGTTCGTCAAGGCGCTGCCCCTGACCGCCCTCAACGACGCCCTGCGCGCCTCCATCCTCGAGGGCGCGACCCTTCCCTCTCAGATCGGCCGCATCGCCGTCATGCTCGCGTGGGGGACGGTGTCGTTCGCGTTCGCCCTGAAGATCTTCAAATGGAACTGAGGGTTGAAGGGCGCGGGCCTCAGCGACCCTTGGAGCGGAACTGCTCGCGCAGACGGCGGAACCGGCTCGTGTAGATGAGGTCGTAGAGGGTCATGCGATCCGGGAGCAGCGAGAGACATTCCATCCGCAGCTCGCGCTCCGCCAGCGCGCAGTCGAGGTCCGAGCAGGACGAGGTCACGATCATGGAGGCGACCCGGTCCGCCATCCGTTGCAGAAGAGCGACCGAGTTCTCCTCTTCCTCATGCGAGCAGGAGTGCCGGTCCGACCACATGGACGGTGAAGTCTCCCAGGAAGTGCGCCGCCACCGCCGATTCTAGATGCCCGCTCTCCTCGCCGCCAGCATACCTAGAACGGCCGAGAGGTCGAGGGGATTCGTCAGGACCGCGGCACCTCGCTCATCAGCGCCAGTAGATTCCCCTCCGAGTCGCGGCAGAACGCCATCCACAGATCGTGCGCCGGAAGCTGCGCGATCAGATGCGGCTCGCCCTCGAAGCGCGCCCCGCGCCCGCGCAGGGCGGCGTGCGCCGCTTTGATGTCGCCAACCTTGTAATAGATGATCGAGCCGGGATGATCGAACTCCGGACTCTCGGGCAACGACAGCATGAGCCGGATGCCGCCGCAGTCGAAGAACGCCATCTTCGGAACCTGGAACAGCGGCCGCATGCCGAGCACGTCCCGGTAGAACGCCGCGGCCCGGTCGAGGTCCTTCACGTTGACGGCGATCTGTCCGATCTGGCCGAGGCCGAACCCGCCTGCCATGGTCATGTCACATCCTCCTCCTGCCCTCCGAGCATCGACTCGAGAAACTCCTTCGTGCCGGGCGGACCGGTCAGCTCCAGCCACACGGGCTGCCCGCCCGGCTCGACCGTGAGCCGGAACCTGAGAAACGCGCAGCACTGCCGCTCCACGCGGATCATCTCCATCAGGTCGACCAGGATGACGTCATCCGTCGCGAACCGGAGGGCGACCCCGTCATCCAGCGCCCGCCGCTCCTCGACACGGGCGATGACCCTCGGGAGAAGCTGCTCGCGCCGCAGCCGCCGCTCCGGTTCAGTCAGCGTACAGGCAACGGGGAGGTCGATCATGGATCCTCCGGCGGCCGACCTCAAAACACGAGGGTGCCGGTGCGGATGAGGTAGGCCAGCCGCTCGCGCTGCTCCGGCGACAGGAGCCTGTGGATCCGGCCCAGCGCCTTGACCACGGCGTCGGAGAGACCCGACGATCCTTTGCGGCGCAGATCCGCACCCTCCGCGGCGCGGGCCTCGTCGAAGGCGTCACCCGATACCGCATCGGCGAACGCCGTGAGCGTGCGCCGATCGTCCACGGCGGCCTGGGCTCTCTCGGTCTTGAGCTCGTCCAGAATACGAGCCAGCTCCGTCACCTGCGATTCATTCAGGCCCAGCTTATAGGTCATGAATCGGAGCGGCCGCCGCACGCCGAACACCCCGCCGCCAAAGCCGCCCTCCGGTTCCGCGGCGAAGTATGCGGGCGCACAGGAAGACACTTCTGCCGAACGACCGCACCCGATTGACTCGAGGCGGACGGCATAAGCACGCACGTTGTCCAGTCTGGGATCCATGAGCAACCTCCTCTCGCCGGGGCGATCGCGCCCGGCGGGTCGAGAGGCGTGGGCACCATGCCTCACGCCAAGGATGGTCTCAGATTACGATGCCGCGCGGCCCGAGTCAAGTTCAGCGGCCAGCGGAGGTCCGCTCGGAGCCTTCTCCGCTGTAGCCCACTGACCGTGATCTCACTTCACGCAGCGTCCCGCTGCCTGCGGCGTACCCTCGGGCCTTTCACACATGATCCTGCCTGAGGCTGCGTTTGTTGCCGCTCCATCACCCCCGCTGGTCCCCGCGCCAGCGCTCACAATCAGGTGACTCTGGCCGAAAATCCGTCGAGCGATGCCGGCAGCCATCGGGCTGCGGCACGTGTTGCCGGAGCAGATGAAGAGAATATGACTCATCAGGTGGATGATGCCCCGCTCATGATCGGCCCGGCGCCCATCCGACCTAGCAGATCCGATGGAGGCGACGAGCATCCCGCATAAGTTGATTGGCGTTGCAGGGTTTCTCGCCGCCTGCCCCCGCAACGCGAGGACCCTGGAGGGATTAGGCGTGGGACTCGATCTCGAACGACAGCCGGGAGTGCGCCGCCCGCAGGGCGCTCTCGACCTGCGCCGGGCTGTCCGCGCGCGCGAAGATGAAGCCGAGGTACGACGATCCCTCCGGCAGCGGCACGAGCGGCCTGCCGATGGTGGCGCTGATCGTGATGTCGTCGATGCCGGGGACGCCGCGCGCGGCGGCGACCCCCGAGACGCCGCGCAGGACGCCCGCGCGTGGGATCGGGATCATCATGACGCCGGCGGGGCGCGGCTCGCGCTGGATCTCTTCCACGCCCCGGCCGAGAGCGTGCATCAGGACGACCTCCTCCAGCGACAGGCCGGTGCCGAAGCGCAGGGCGCGGGAGCACAGGCCGCCGATCGAGCGCGCCGCCAGCTCGATGAGCCAGGGGCCGCGATCGTTGACGCGTAGCTCGGCGTGGACAGGACCTTCGCGCAGGCCGAGGGCGCGACCGGCGGAGGCGGTCGTCGTGGCGATGGCATCCTGGATGCCGGCCGCCAGACGGGACGGCGTGACGTAGAGGGTCTCCTCGAAGAACGGACCATCGAGCGGGTCGGGTTTGTCGAACAGGGCGAGGACCTTGAGGCGGCCGCCGATCAGGAGGCCTTCGACGGCGACCTCGACGCCGGGGACGAACTCTTCGGCGAGAATCAGGCGGGCCGCGTCCCCCCCCTTGCCCAGGATATCGGGTTCGTGCAGCAGGGCCTCGATGCGACGGAAGGCCGCGACGAACTGCTCCGGGTTGTCGGCGCGAATGACGCCCCGGCTCGCCGCCAGGAAGGTCGGCTTGAGCACGACGGGGAAGCCCTGCTTCAGGGCGCTGGCGGCCGGGTCGTGGTCCAGCGTCATCACGAAATAGCGCGGGGTCCGGACCCGCGCGGCGTGCAGGATGCGGCGCAGCTCGTCCTTGCGCCGGGCGGCGCGCGCGGCCTCAGGCGGATTGTGCGGCAG
>DAISWT010000348.1:0-3259 GCA_036826235.1 Acidobacteriota bacterium
GGTCGCCTTGCTGCAGGAGCTGCGGCTCCGGCCGGAGCGGGTCAACGTGAACGGTGGCGCCGTCGCACTGGGGCATCCGATCGGCTGCAGCGGGGCGCGCATCCTCACCACCCTGCTCTACGCGATGGCGGATCGCCGCGCGAAGCGCGGGGTCGCCGCCCTCTGCCTCGGCGGCGGAAACGCGATTGCGATGGCGGTGCGGGCCGTCTAGGGGCCCGGTACAGCCGGCTGCTGCGAATACCGCGAGTCCGCGGCGGCCTCACGCATTCGCCATCTGGGCTCGACCGGAACGGCTGAGGGGCCGATGCCGAGCGACACGCTGCGCACCATCGGGATCGTGGGGGCGGGCCAGATGGGACGGGGGATCGCCCAGGTCGCGGCCCGGTCCGGCTTCGCGGTGCTCCTGCACGACCAGCAGAGGAGCGCCGTCGACACCGCCCTCCGATTGATCGACGACAACCTCAAGCGTCAGGTCGAGAAAGGGACGATCGCCCCGGAGGTCCGTGCCCAGACGCTGGGCCGCCTGAAGCCGGCCCCGGACCTGGCGGCCTGCGCTGCCGCCGACTTCGTCGTCGAGGCGATCAGCGAGAGCCTGGCGCTCAAATCGAAGCTCTTCGAGACGCTCGACAGCGCGTGCGGGCCGGGCGTCATTCTGGCGAGCAATACGTCCTCCCTTTCGATCACCCGCCTCGCCGCCTCCACGCGGCGGCCCACCCTGGTGATCGGCATGCACTTCATGAACCCGGTGCCGGTCATGGAGCTGGTGGAGATCGTCGCCGGGCAGGAGACCTCCCGGCAGACCATCGAGACGACCCGGACGCTCGCACAGGCGCTGGGGAAGACGCCGGTCCTCGCCCAGGATTACCCGGGCTTCATCAGCAATCGTGTCCTGATGCCGATGATCAACGAGGCGATCTTCGCGCTGCACGAGGGGGTGGGCACCCGGGAGGACATCGACGCCGTGATGCGCCTGGGAATGCGCCACCCGATGGGGCCCCTGGCGCTGGCCGACTTCATCGGCCTCGACACGTGTCTGTCGATCCTCGAGATCCTGCATGCGGGCCTCGGCGACCCGAAGTATCGCCCCTGCCCGCTGCTGCGCCGTATGGTGGACGCGGGCAGGCTCGGCGTGAAGTCCGGACGCGGGTTCTACGAGTACGCGTCCGGGGAGACCGGGCGTTGAGGCCGCGCACGCGGGCTTGCAGCGAGGCCTCCGCTTCGGGGGGCGTCCTCCCCGATCCGATCGGGCCCTTCATCGAGCGCATCAAGCGATCCGAGAAGTTCGGGGAGGACGTCGTCTTCACCGCCTCCCTTCCCGCGCAGGACGCGTCGTACGCCTCGTTGTCGGTGCCCCTTCCCGAAGCCGTCGAGCGGGCCCTCGGCGACCTCGGGATCGCTACCCTCTACGATCACCAGGCCCAGGCGATCGACCGGGTGCGCTCCGGCGCCGACGTGCTCATCGTCACGCCGACGGCGAGCGGCAAGAGCCTGGTCTATCTCCTCCCCACCCTGGAGACGGCGCTCGCGCGCCCGGGATCCCGCGCTCTGTACCTGTTCCCCTACAAGGCGCTGGCGCAGGATCAGCTGCAGGGGATGGAGGATCTCTCCCGCGCCGTGGCGCGTCGCGGCGGAGTGGTCCCGGGACCGCAGGGCCTTCCCGGCACGGGCCGTCCGGTGAGCGCCGCGATCTACGACGGCGATACACCCGGCTCGCGAAGGAGGAAGATCAAGTCCGATCCCCCCGACGTCCTGATCACCAACCCCGACATGCTGCACCTCGGCATCCTGGCGCACCACCCGGATTGGCGGGCCTTGTTCGAGAACCTGGCCTTCGTGGTGGTCGACGAGCTGCACGTGTACCGGGGGATCTTCGGATCGCACCTGCACCACGTCCTGAGACGCCTGCTGCGCATCGCCGCGCACTACGGTAGCCGGCCGCGTTTCATCGCGTCCTCGGCCACCATCGCAAATCCCGGGGGTCTCGGAGAGGCCCTGATCGGCCGCCGCTTCTCGCTGGTGGACCGGAGCGGCGCGCCGCGCGCGGCGCGTCACCTGTTGTTCCTGAACCCGCGCTCGAGCCCGTACACCGCCGCGACGCAGCTGTTCGCCTGGTCACTCGAGGAAGGGTTCCGGGCAATCGCCTTCACCAAGGCGCGGAAGATCACCGAGCTGCTTCATTCGTGGCTCCTGCAGGCGGCGCCGCGCTGCGCCGGCCGGGTGAGCGCCTATCGCTCGGGCTACCTTCCGGAGGAGCGCCGGGACATCGAGAGACGGTTGTTCGACGGTACGCTCTCGGGGGTCATCTCGACGAGCGCGCTGGAGCTGGGAGTCGACATCGGCGGGCTCGATGTCTGCCTGCTGGTCGGCTATCCGGGGAGCGTCGTGTCTACCTGGCAGAGGATCGGCCGGGTCGGACGCGATGACCGGGCCTCCCTCACCGTCCTGATCGGGATGCCCGATGCGCTCGACCAGTACTTCATGGCGCACCCGGAGGAGCTCCTCAAGCGTGGGTTCGAGGAAGTGGTGTTCGATCCGAGCAACCGTGTCATCGCCCGGGCCCACTTGGTCTGCGCGGGGGCGGAGCTTCCCTTGGAGCAGCCGCATGACCGTGAGCTGTACGGCCCGCTCTTCTCCCTGGTCGAGGAGCTGGAGCGCGAGGGGACGCTGGCGCGTGACGCGGGCGGCGACCGCTGGTACACCCTGCGCCGCCGCCCGCAGCGCGACGTCTCGCTGCGCTCGATCGGGACAACCTATTCCATCGTGGACGAGGTGGCCAACCGCGTCATCGGCACCATCGACGCGGTGCGCGCCTTCCACGAGACGCACACGGGAGCCATCTACCTCCATCTCGGCCAGCAGTATCTGGTCAAGACCCTGGACGTCGAGGCGCGCAAGGCCCGTGTCGTGCCGTTTGACGCAGACTACTACACCGAGGTGCGGGGGGAGAAGGAGACGGAGATTATGGAGCTTCTCGCGGAGAAGGGGGAGGGCGCTCTGCACGCGAGCCTGGGCCGCATCAAGGTCACGGAGGAGCTGACCGGATACGAGAAGCGGCGCCTGTCGGGCCGCGACCGGATCGGACTGTTCGATCTGTCGCTGCCGCCGCTCACCTTCGAGACCGTCGGCCTCTGGATCACACTGCCCGACGCGATTCGCGACGCCGTCGTGAACCGGGAAGGACACTTCATGGGAGGCATTCACGCACTCGAGCACGCCCTGATCTCCCTGTTCCCCCTGCTCGCCATCTGCGATCGGGGGG
>DAISWT010000349.1:0-3256 GCA_036826235.1 Acidobacteriota bacterium
CTCGCATGGGTCGCACGAAGGCGACGTCGTAGAGCTCGTCAAAGAACCACTTGTTCACGAGGAAGGCGTGAAGGCGTCGGAAGCGGCGGGCCAGGCCCACGCTCGTGCCGGGCACCCGAACGGAGAGCACGTAGGCGAGCCCGATCCCGGCAAGCGACGAGATGCCGCTCACGATCAAGGCAAGGGCCTGGAGCTCGCCCGAGACGTTGAGGTCCAGAAACCGCGAGTCCGCGAAGGTCGGCTCCAGAAAGCGTTCGATCACGTGTGTGATACCTGGGATCTGGACGACTCCTCCCACCAGCGAGAGGAGCGCCAGCAGGGCCATCGGTCCTGCCATGGAGCCTTCGCGCTCGGCGATGTGATGCTCTGGGCCCGGATAGCCGACGTCCCTGTCCTCCCTCTCACCCGTGACGGGGTTGAAGGGCTCCTTGTGCGGGAGCTGGCCAGCCTCGAGCTCCCTGGCCTCCGGGCATGGTGGGCCGCCAAAACAACGACAGACCATTCGAAACGCGTAGAACGCCGTCATCGCGGCCGCGATCGTGCCAACCGTGTAGAGAATCCAATAGCCGCTGCCGCGCTCTGCGGCAAACGCGAGAATGTCGTCCTTGGAGAAGTAGCCCGAGAACCCGGGGAAGGCAGCGAGCGCGAGCGCAGCGAAGAGAAAGGCCCGGAACGTGACCGGCAAGGCATGCCGCATGCCTGATATGCGGTCGATGTTCTGCTCGCCCGACATGGCCGCGATCACCGAGCCCGCGGCCAGGAACAGGAGCGCCTTGAAGAAGGCGTGCGTCATCAGGTGGAAGATGGAGGCGGAGAACGCGCCCACGCCCGCCGCCAGCATCATGTAGCCGAGCTGCGACACGGTGGAGTACGCCAGGACCTTCTTGATGTCGTCCTGGGCGGTGCCGATGATCGCCGCGAACAGCGCCGTCAGCGCCCCGACCACCGCGACCGTCGTCATCGCCGCCGGCGCCTGCACGTACAGCGGAGCCATGCGGCAGGTGACGTAGACGCCCGCCGTCACCATGGTCGCGGCGTGAATCAGGGCCGACACCGGGGTCGGGCCGGCCATCGCGTCCGGCAGCCAGACGTACAGCGGGATCTGCGCCGACTTGCCGCAGGCGCCGAGGAACAGGAGGAGCGCCGCCGTCGTGCAGACGCTGGTGCCGAGCGTTCCGGTCCTGGCCAGGATCGCCTGGATGTCGAGCGTCCCGGCGGCCGTGAACAGGAGCAGCATCCCCAGGAGGAACCCGACGTCCCCGATGCGGTTGGTGATGAACGCTTTCCGCCCGGCGTCGGCGCACGACATCTTCGTCTTCTCGTCGAACATCCGGTCGTACCAGAAACCGATCAGCAGATACGAGCAGAGACCGACCCCCTCCCAGCCGACGAACACGACCGGCAGCGACGCCCCCAGGACGAGCGTCAGCATCATCCCCATGAACAGGTTCAGGTAGGAGAAGAAACGCGCGAAGCCGGCCCGCGGCTCGTGCTCCATGTAGCCGATGGAATAGACATGGATCAGGGAACCGATGCCGGTGACGACCAGGATCATCACCGCCGAGAGCGGATCGAGGGAGTACCCCCAGCGGACCGTCAGATCCGCGCCCTCGGCCGTCGTCCCCATCGGCATCCATTCGAAGAGCGTCTGGGTGAACCGGGCCGGCGACCCCGCGTCCGTCTCCGCCGGGGTCGGGGCGAAGTTGTGCAGCTCGAGGACGGCTCCCACGGAGATCGCGAACGAGGCGAGAACCGCCGCGCAGGCGACCAGCGCCACGGCGCGCCGCGTCAAGCAGCGCGCGCCGAGCAGGCCGTTCAGGAGGAAGCCGGCGAACGGCAGGAGCGGGATCAGCCAGAGGAGCCGCAGCATCATCTCACCAGCGCATCAGGCTGGCGTCCTCGACGTCGGTCGTCCGGCGGCGACGGAACAACGCGATGACGATCGCCAGCCCGACCGCGGCTTCGGCGGCGGCCACGGTCATGACGAAGAAGACGAAGACGTGCCCCGCCATCGATTGATTCTCGTGCGCGAAGGCGGCGAAAGTCAGGTTGACGGCGTTCAGCATCAGCTCGATGCACATCAGGATGACGATGGCGTTGCGACGCACCAGGACACCGACGCAGCCGATGGTGAACAGGAGCGCCGCCATGAACAGGAAGAATTCCACGCGCATCAGCGAAGCTTCCGCTTGGCCAGGACGACGGCCCCGATCATGGCGGCGATCAGGAGGATCGACGCGGCCTCGAACGCGAACTGGTACCTGGTAAACAGGAGGCGGCCGATGCCGCGCGCCGTGCCGAAGCCCGAGTCGATGGACTCCGGCTCGAAGTACGGCGCCGCGCCGCGGTTGCGGATCGCGTAGAACATCAGCGCCGCGAAGGCGACGCCCAGCACCACGGCCCCGGAGCGCTGCGGGCCGCCGCCGAGGCGCAGCCCCTCCTCGGCCTTCAGGTTGAGGAGCATGACGACGAACACGAACAGGACCATGATCGCCCCGGCGTAGATGATGACCTGGATCACGGCGAGGAACTGGGCGTTCAAGATCAGAAAGAACAGGGCGATGCAGAACAGGTTCAGGATCAGGAACAGGACCGACACCATCGGGTTGGGGTGGATGACGACCAGGAGCGCCGACATGATGGCGACGAAGCCGATGAGACCGGACCAGAACTCGAGGCTCGCGAGCTCCTGATGGTCGTAAGCCAAAAGCGCGACCGCGACCGCGCCGAGCGCGGCCCCGGCGGGAACCGTGCGCGCCGGCAGGAACGTCCGCACCAGCGCGAAGACGGCGACGACGCCAATCAGGCCGAGAAGCAGGTACACCTCAGGCCCAACCCTTCAGCACCAGGAACGACACCCACAGGACGTTGGCCAGACCGATCGGCAGCAGCCCCTTCCAGCCGAGGTTCATCAGCTGATCGTAGCGGAAGCGCGGCACCGTCCAGCGCACCCAGACGTACAGGAACAGGAAGAACGCGACCTTGGCGCAGAAGGCCAGGACCTGCACGATGGCGGCCGCGGTCTCGGGCAGGCCGAGGCGGGCCAGCCCCGGCACGTGATAGCCGCCCAGGTACAGCGTCACCACCAAGGCCGAGGCGGTCACCATGTTGGCGTACTCCGCCATGTAGAACATCGAGAAACGCATCCCGGAGTACTCGGTGTGATACCCCGCCACCAGCTCGGTCTCGGCCTCCGGCAGATCGAACGGCATGCGGTTGGTCTCGGCGAAGGCCGCCGTCAGGAAGACCAGGAACC
>DAISWT010000350.1:0-3248 GCA_036826235.1 Acidobacteriota bacterium
GCCGAGGTGCACCTCGCCGGCACCACCTCGCTCGATCGGAAGGTGCGCGCCGAGGCGCTGCAGAAGGAGCGGGCCCTCGCCATGGTGCCGCCCTTCGACCATCCGTGGATCATCGCCGGACAGGCCTCCTGCGGCGTGGAGATCCTGGAGCAGATGCCGGACGTCGGGACCGTCCTGGTGCCGGTCGGTGGCGGGGGCCTGATCTCCGGCATCGCCCTCGCCTGCGCCTACCACCGCGCCGGCATCCGCGTCATCGGCATCGAGCCGGAGGGGGCCGCCAAGATGTCGTCCTCGCTCCGGGCAGGCGGGCCGGTCACGCTCCCGTCGGTCGCCTCGATCGCCGACGGCCTGCTGCCGTCGCGTCCGGGGGACCTGACCTTCGCCGTGACCCGCTCCTTCGTCGCCGAGGTGGTGACGGTGACCGATGACGCGATCCGGGAGGCGGCGGTCTTCCTTCTGAGCCACGAGCACCTGCTGGTGGAATGGAGCGGCGCCGTGGGCGTGGCGGGTCTGCTGACCGGAGTCGTCAAGACGTTCGATGCGCCGACCGCCGTGGTGCTGAGCGGCGGCAATGCCGACCCGGCCGCCCTGCTGGGTCTGGGCCGCGCGTAACGCCATGCGCGCGACCCATGCGATGACTCGGACAGGCGGGTAGACGCCGGCGCCCCTCCGTCCGTATTGAAGCCATCGCGCCGCCCCCCGACGGGGGCGGAGGGCGTGCTAGACTAACGGGCTTTGTTCGGAGGAATCCGCAACATGGGAACACCTGACGGCGCGCTGGCTGGCCGCGGCGCGCGCGCGCGGCGAAGCGCGGCGGGTTTCACGCTGATCGAGCTGCTGATCGTCGTCGCCATCATCGGCCTGATCGCGGCCATCGCCATCCCCAACCTCATGAGCGCGCTGAACAAGGCGAAGCAGACCAAGACGATGGCTGACATCAAGGCGATCGGCTCCGCCCTGGAGACCTACGCCGTGGACAACAACACCTATCCGAAGGGCCTGGGCGACGCCAACGCCCAGGTTCTCGGCCAGTACCTGTCGCGCTACCTGAAGACTATTCCACCGGGAGACGGCTGGAACAACCCGTGGCACGTCGACACGAACTCCGCCGGCACCGTCTACACCATCACCAGCTACGGCGCCGATGGGGCCTCCGGGACGGACCCCGGCGGCCCGACGACCGACTTCAAATCCGACATCATCTACACCAACAGCTCGTTCTATCAGTGGCCGCAGGGGGCGCAGCAGTAAGCGGCTACTCCCCCGGGCGATGCTTGTGGCTCAGGAGGACGGCGAGGGTGTCCCGGTCGAGCTGGCCGTTCGGCTTCAGGAAGTGGTCCCGCTGGAAATCGCGCGTCGCCTTCTGGGTCAATTTGTCCCACTCCCCTTCCTTGTAGCGCTCCGGCTCCAGGTATTTCAGGCCGACCAGGATCTGCTGTGCTTCGCGGATCGTCTCGGACGAGGTGTAGACAAACGCCGGGAAACGCTCGTGGGCGGACGCGCAGATCGCGCCCCCCAGTACGCCGTACATCAGGGTCGCGGCCAGCACGGCCGCGGGCCGCTGCATCGCCCCCTCCCTTCCTGCATCCAGCGCGCCGTGTCGCGGGCGCGTGTTCGTCCTTCATGATTGTAGCGCGACCCGGCCCGACTTGCCGGCGGGCGGAGGTTCGCAGTAAGGTGTCGCCCGAGGAGTTCCCATGGCGCGTCTGGGATTCGCCGTGCACCCCGAGGACAAGGAGCCGCCGGCCGAGGTGATCCGCCTTGCCGGCCTGATCGAGCAGGACGGCGGCAGCGCCCTCGCCGTCTATCGCGAGCCGGTCGGCGGTCACTGGCAGATCTTCGCCCTCCTGCCGCGCGACAAGGTGCAGCCGACACCCTACCAGCGCGATCTCTCCAAGGCGCACGCCGAGCGTCTGCTCAAGGTGGTCAAGAAGATCGACCGGTTCATCGACCCGGTGGTGGCGGTGCGGTCGGACGGCGCCTACTGGACGCCCAATGGAAACCACCGGCGGCACGTGCTCGAGAAGCTCAAGGCGGACTTCGTCCCCGCCATCGTCATCCCGGAGCCCGAGGTCGCCTTCCAGATCCTGGCGCTCAACACGGAGAAGGCGCACAACCTCAAGGAGAAGTCGCTCGAGGTGATCCGCATGTACCGCGGGCTCATCGAGAGGGGGGAGAAGCGCGACGAAGAGTCGTTCAGCTTCCAGTTCGAGGAGGCCTACTTCGTGACGCTCGGCCTTCTCTACGAAAAGTACCCGCGCTTCGCGGGCGGCGCGTTCTCGCCAATCCTCAGGCGCGTCGATCGCTTCCTGAAATCATCCCTGCGCGCAGCGCACGAGACGCGCAAGGAGCGCGCCTCCCGCCTCGAGGAGGCGGACGGCCTCCTCAAGGGGATCGTCGACAAACTGAAGCGGCGGGGGATCAACCACCCGTTCGTGAAGAACTTCGTCCTGGCGCGCTGCAATCCCCTCGGCCGCGCGCGCAAGACGCTGCCCGGCTTCGATCAGACGATGGACAGGCTCATCGCCGCGCTCGGCGCCTTCGACGTCGCGAAGATAAGGCAGGAGGACATCGCCCGATCGGCGGTGATGGGCGCTCCGCCCCCGGCCTGATTACTTCCCGGCCTTCTTCGGCGCCGGCCCCGCGTCCTTGGAGGCGGTGTCGATGGTGATCATGAAGCCGTTGGTGCCCTTGTACTCGAACGGCTTGCTGCCGGCCCTGAAGGCCTCGACGGTGTTCGGCATCAGGACGAAGCCGTCGTTGCGCGGCGCGCCCCAGTACTTGAGGTTCCTGATCACGACCGGCTCATCGGTCATGCCGGCGAAGCGCTTCAGCGACACCTCCGCCGTCTTGCCCCCGTCCAGGAGGGCGCGCGCCTCGTCCTTGCCCGCCGTCCAGGACATGTCCCCTTCGGCGGTGGTCAGCGAGTTCCACTTCACGGGATAAACCGATCCGACGATCGTGGCGATGGCGTCGCGCTGCTCCTTGGAGGTCGCGCGGTCGAAGGTGACGATGGCCCAGTCCATCAGCCCGTGCGAGAAGTCGCCGCCCAGGTCTCCGGCCACCCAGAACTTGGCGCCATCCAGCTTCACGTCCCCGAAGCTTCCCCGGTTGACCTTGAAGGCGTTGTTGAACCTGCAGTAGTGTCCTCCTTCACCATGCGCCCCGTGCTCTCCGGAGGGAGAGGTGTTGAAGTAGCACTGGCAGAACATCGGGCAGGAGCAGGCCTCGATGATCGTGGCGTTCAT
>DAISWT010000351.1:0-2308 GCA_036826235.1 Acidobacteriota bacterium
AGCTGCTCGAGCAGGATGCGCATCGCCTCGGTCGAGCCGCGCGGGCGGCCGTGCACGCCGCCTCCCCGGATCGGCATGAGGCAGGACTCGGTGTTGTGGTGCGCCTGGCAGTTCTCCTGCTCTCCGAGACGCAGGTAAGCCAGAGCCAGGTGGTGCTGCATGAACGTCCTGTTCCGGGCGTTGGGCGGGACCGCTCCCGACGCGGCCGTCTTCTGCAGCTCCAGGAAGGCCTGGATCGACTCCTGGGCTTTTCCGCCCTTCATGAGCTCGTCGGCGTAGTCGGGCTGCAGGTCGAAGTACTCCTGAGGCGTGATCGAGTTCTCCAGCGCGGCGCGCAGACGCTCGGCCCGCTCGAGGTTCATGAAGGGGTTCTCCTGCACGTCGCTGTCGCGCGCGAGCTGCGCGAGGCGTCCGGCCATGCGGCGCGTTCCTTCGCCCGGGTGGCCCGGCGATGTGGCGGACGGGGTCCGCGAGCACGATGGAAGAAGCCCGAGCGACATGATCAGGAGCGACGGGAAGGCCAATCGCGGCATGGCCTAACTATGCGCCGAAGCGGAGTGGCGGGCAACCGCGGAAACCCCGCCGACGGCTTGCGCGGGACCGCCCTCCGCCTATATTCGGATCGTTGGCCGTCGGCGGACGGTGCCCCGGCGACCGGGACAACAAGGAGGGGGTCATGGGCTTCATCTTTGTAATCGTCCTGCTGCTGTTCGTCCTGGTGCTCGTCGGCTATCTGGTCGGCGTCTACAACCAGCTCATCCGCGTCCGGGTCAACGTCGACCGGTCCTGGTCCAACATCGAGGTCCTGGAGAAGCAGCGCTACGACGAGATCCCGAGGCTGGTCAAGGTGTGCGAGGGGTACATGCAATACGAGCGGGAGACCCTCGAGAAGGTGATCGCGGCGCGCACCCGCTACCTGGCCGCGCAGGGCCCCGCCGCCAAGGCCGAGGCCGGGTCGATGATGGCCGGAGCGCTGAAGAGTCTGTTCGCCGTGGTGGAGAACTACCCCGAGCTGAAGGCGAACCAGAACTTCATGCAGCTGCAGAACCGGATCACCGAGCTGGAGAACGAGATCGCCGACCGGCGGGAGTTCTACAACGACTCGGTCACCATCCTGAACACGCGCATCGAGCAGATCCCGTACGTGTTCTTCGCCCGCACGCTGAACTGCGCGCCGCGGGAGATGTACAAGGTCGCCGACGCCGAGCGCGTGGCGCCCGAGATCAAGTTCGCTTTTCCGCGCTAGCGCCCGCCCGCACGGTCGCCCGGTCCCGCCCCCGTCCCGCGGCTATTTCGGCTCGAAGATCAGCGGCAGACCGGTGCGCGCGCTGCCGATCATGATGACCTTCGCGTTCGGGCTGTTCGCCAGCTTCTCGGTCGCCTCGATCCCTTTCCACTCCAGGAGCTGCGCGCTGATCCCCTGCGCCACGATGCGCTGGAAATCGGCGATCCCCTGCGCCTCGATGCGCTTGCGCTCCGCCTCCTGCTTCTCCTTCTGCAGCACGAAGGTCATGCGCAGGGCGTCCTGCTCGGCCTGCTGCTTCGCCTCGATCGAGGTCTTCAGCATGGCGGGAAGCTGCACGTCGCGCAGCAGGATGTTCTCGACCAGGATGCCGCGAGGGCCGAGCTGGGCCGACAGCTCCTTCTGCACCTGGAGGGCGACCTCCTCGCGCGCCCCCGTGTAGAGTGCGTTGGCGTTGTGCGCCGCGGTCGCGGAGCGGATCGCCGAGCGCAGGTTCGGCTCGATCACCACGTTCACGTAGTTCGGGCCGATCTTCTGGTAGACGTCGGAGGCTTTCTGCGGGTCGAGATGGAACAGGAGGGACGTGTCGAGCGTGATGATCAGCCCCTCCTCGGAGGGCACGCTGGCGGTCTCCTTGATCTCCTGCGTGCGGATCGGCAGCTTGTTGTTCGTCTTGAACGGGGAGATGAGGTGCGTCCCCTCCGGCAGCACCTCGCCGGTCACCTGGCCGAACAGGGTCAACACGCCGACGTGGCCGGCCGGCACGTAGGCGATGGACGACAGAAGCCCGACCACGAACAGCCCGCCGACGACCAGGGTCGCCACCGCCCTGGGCAGCCAGCGATCCTTGCGGGCCATGTACACTTCACGCGGATCAGCCATGTTACCCTCCCTGTTCCGGTTGGAGACGAAGCGGGACGGCGTCCCGCGGTGGCGACATTGTAGTCGCGTTCGGGGCGCGGCGGCTCGCCGCGTCACGCGGCTGGCGGGGTGATCGATGGCGGGTCTTCTGTCGAGAGAACGGATTATCGCGGGGCCGGCGTTAATCCGTTCTCTCGACAGAAG